>NZ_JEXG01000008.1:0-128784 GCF_000581275.1 Acinetobacter sp. 809848 | reverse complement strand
ATTGTGGGATATGGCGGTGTAGGACGACGCATTACTGAAAATTTAATTAATGAGAATATTAAGGTCGTTATTGCAGAAGAGAATCGTGAAATCGTAGAAAAACTACGTAACGCAAATATTGCTGCTGTGAGTGGTGTTGCTACTGAACCAAGTGTTTTAATTCAAGCACATATCATGCATGCACGACTCTTGGTAATCTCACCTATGGATATTTTAGATATTCACCGTATCGTGGCGATTGCCAAGCAATTAAATCCTCAGATTCAGGTATTAATTTGCGCAGAAAGCAAAGAAGAAGCAGCGGTTATCCGTGATGAAAATATTGGCGAAGTGTTCTATGCAAAAGAAGAAATGGCAAAGAATATGAGTCACCACATCTTAAATCAGATCGAGCTTGCTCATCAGTCAACAATTCATTAACCCATATAAAAAGCGTACTCAAGAGTACGCTTTTTTTAACTCAAGAATTTAGGCTGTTCGTCTAATACCTCAGCCTGCCACTCGTTTACCTGCTTTTCCAGCAGTCCAAATAATGCAGCCTGAATCATATGCTGAGCAACAACTGGAGTCTGCTCACCCAAGATTGCTTTGACTTCATCGCTAAATTGAATTTTAACCAAGGGTTCATTCTCAGAACCTGCATTACGCAAGGCGAGTTCGCCACCTTCGAGTTGAACTAATTCCAACACTGCTTCTTGATTTCCAAATAACTCTTTCAATTGCTGTATAGACATATACTTCCTCCATGTTTCAACATGGTGGCAAAGCACCCTTGCACTTTGCATCTCTTGTCTTATTTATATAGGCACACCTAGTCTAAATTTCAAGCATCTAGGCAGTTTAATTTTAGAACTCGACCATTTCGTTACGAAAACCATCAATTAAATGACTTAATTCTCGGTGCCATTCACGCAAGATTTTAACATCTGGCAACCAAGACTGAGGCCCTTGTGTCACTTTAATAATAAGGTTAGAAGAAGTTTCTTCTTCAGGAGTCGGTTCTTTTGGTTCTGGGGCGTATTGGCACATACGATAAGCTCGTTTTAACTCTGCAACAAAACCATCTTTTGCCAATTGCTGCAAAACGGACACTTCAGGGGAAACCTGTCCTTTTGCCGCCATATGTTCCTCAATAGATTTTAAGGTGGGTTGCAAATCATTTAAACGGTAATAACGTACCAATTCTTGTAAGAACGCTAACATTGCGCCATGTAAATGAAATACAGCTGCTTCACGGTAAGCTTGTACCTGCTGCACATGATCGGTCTGCTCTGCCTGTTGACACGCTAGACGTGCAAAATAGAGCTTCTGATTGGTACGATCGGCATGATAACGAGCAACACGTGACATAACTAAACTTTCCTGTTCTAAAATCGCCATTGCAATAGCTATTCTTAGCTTAACGACTCCATTGATAAAATCAACGTTATTTATGGTAAATCCAGCTCAACTTGATAAATTTTACGTTTAGCTAAAATTTTTACTGGCTGCCTTAAAGGGCGAATATTACTTAAAACCCAAGCAAAATAGCCTTCACTCCAAGCAGATGCACAGGCTAAATTGACCTCGTCATTTCGCCAAGTATGAACTGAGGTCGACATCAACTAAAGCGACAGCAACTCCTTCCTCTTCATCAGTATCTTTAACCAGAAAGTTCTGGTTTTCGACAATTAATAGATCTTTCACTGGTAACTGCGTAGGTATCCATGAACGCACTTCAAGTGTTTTTATACCTTCAGCAATACGAGTACCATTCGGCGTTACAATCGAGAGAGCTAAAAATTGTCTTTTCACCAGGAAAACTTATTCTTCGGCTGCTTTAACTCGAATTCCATAGCCTTTAACTTTAAGCGTATTTAAGCCTTTAATTGCCTTAATCGCTTCACGGGGATTAGGCATTTCAACAAAACCAAAGCCCTTCGACTTACCTGTATCTTTATCAGTCACCAGAACACATGTATCAACTTTACCATATGCCTTGAATAACTCTAAAACTTCAGCTTCACTTACAGCACGATCTAAATTACGAACTAATATCTTCATTTTCTAACCTTAATTGGCAATAAAAGGGAAGGCCAATATACATTTAAGTAATCACAGCGTCTTATACAGTAGTTTAGTCCAGATCGATACCAAAACCTAAATTTACTGCAGGAGATCTGTTCCATTGTTTTTTAGTAAATTGCTGAGGTACTTGCCTATGAATTTTTGCTTGAACCAAGTGTGCAGGCAGATCATTTAAGAAATAACTCTCAATTTTACGACCTTGCTCATCATAGATGTCTTGCGACCACGTATTAAGATTTTGCTTCGTCAAGATTAATTCATTTTCAGCACGCGTTAAGGCGACATACAGCACACGGCGCTCTTCCTCAACATCATCAAAATCCCCCTGTGCTCTTGCATAAGGATATTGATTTGGCGATACGTGAGGTACATAACAAACTTTCTGTTCGGCACCCTTAGCTGAATGAATCGTAATTAAAGTCACTAAATCTTGATCAGCAGCTTTTTCAATTTCAGAAACTGAAATCGGTTCAAGCACATATTCTTCAAGGAATTCACCTAACGACGCATGTTTGCGTGCAAGTTGCTTAACCAAATCAAAGTCTTTTAAACGGCGCGACCAATCTTTAGTTTTATAATTTTGCTCTAGCTGCTCACCTAAAGCATCGAGAGCCAAGCCAATACTTGCCTCGACATGCTGCTGTAATACATCTAGTTGTTTTAAAATTAAAATCGCTTTTAGAGGTACCTTGCCATGGCGTTCAAGTCGCTGACAGCGCTCCTCGACATCAACAATTCCCATCAGCTCTTGGGCTAACTTACTGGCACCAACATCACCGATCCCATCCCACAAGGTTAAAAAACGCATCCAAGCCAAATCATCGTGAGGGTTACTCACAATACGTAACAGGCTCAGTACATCTTTTACATGAGCCGACTCAAGAAGCTTTACCCCACCAATAAAACGATAGGGTATTTCAGCCGCAATAAAAGCCCCTTCTAGATATCGGGCACTATAGCCAGAACGGACTAAGACCATATGGTCATGCCAGTTTGCACCTTGCTGATGCCGCGTTATTAAATCTTGTGCAATCCAGTTTGCTTCTTCAAACTCATTACCAAACAAATGTAGCTGTGGCTTTTGCCCTTGGCCACGATGTGCTTGTAGCTGTTTTTGATAATCGATTGGGCTATGTGCCAACAACCAATTTGATAAATCTAGAATTTCTTGAGTCGAGCGATAATTTAAAGCAAGTGTAAGTACTTCTGCATCAGGTATTCGTTCTTTAAAAGAATGAATATTTTCAAAGTCTGCTCCACGAAAGCCATAAATGGACTGCGCATCATCACCCACGCAAAATAACTTCACTTTACCAATTAAGGGCTGCAATAAAGCCCATTGCAAAGGGTTTGTATCTTGCATTTCATCAACTAGCAATGCCTGACAAAAACCTGCAACCCAATTGGTTAACGCTTCTGAGTTTTGTAAATGAACAGCCACAATCGACAAGATATCGTCGTAATCTAAAAAATTACGCTCTCTTTTACGTTGCTCATAAGTTTTCATCAACTCAGCAATTTGAGTTTTATGCTCATATGCATCTGGAAGCTGTTTGATTAATGCTTCAGAAAGCTTAGATTGAGTATTTCTTGCATAGGAATATAGATCACACAGCTCTGCCGCTTTAGGTAAAACATTATCTTTGTCTTTACCTCTTAATAAACGGAACATCAGCAACTGATCATCACGATCAATAATACTAAATTGATTTAAGCCAAAAGCTTGTGGATTACGGCGCAGTAAATACATACAAAAAGTATGAAAAGTTGAAGCTCTTAGACCCTTTGCCTGTGCTCCTACATGCTGCTCTACTCTTGCAACAATTTCACTCGCAGCACGTCGAGTAAACGTTAAAATCTGAATTTGGTTTGCTGGTAAGCCTTGATCAATTAAATAGGCAGCACGGGCAACAATCGTCTTAGTCTTGCCACAGCCAGCACCTGCTAAAACTAAACAGTTCTGCGCAGACGTCGTGGCTGCTTTTTTTTGCTGAGCATTTAGTTCATTAATTAATTTTGCAAGACTCATAACACATATCGCTAAAACACCAAGACATAGTTTAACAGACCCAACCACTGATGCGTCTGTTCGTCCTAAAAACAAAAAGAGCACCTAAAGTGCTCTTTGATTCAACAATATTATTTAAGATACTGTTTTTGAACTAGATGGCAGATGCTTAATCGCAGAAGCCAAACCTAGAAAATTAATTCCTTGGAATAAGATATCTATGGCAAGGAACATGCCTAACACCCAAAAAGGTGAATCTTTAGAAACCAAAATCAAAATACCTGTAGCGAGTGTTAATAATCCTGAAAATAAGGTCCAACCCCACCCAGTAATTGGTTTAAGTAAAATCGCGTTTACTGTACGTATAGCTCCGGCAATAATCAGTGCTATTGATAATAAGCTCGTCAAAACTACGGCTGTTGTTACGGGAGTAGAAAAAGCATAGTAGCCCGCCATTAGATAAAGCACACCAAAAAGTGCCCATAACCAACGGCTTGCACCTTTAAAAACACTAATGGCCGCGACAAGATGTAAAACACCTCCGACCATCATGAGTATTCCAAATAAAAAAACCACAGAAAAGGTCGCAAATGGTAATGAACTAAACAAAATCAGACCGAAGCCAATAAGCACAAAGCCTAATATCAAATACCACTTACGATCAGCATGTAACTGATTACGCACCAAATCATTACCGACAGTTTTCATCATGGCCACTCTTATTATCAGGTATTAGAATTTCATCTACCTAATAATAGTGATCCACTTCACATTTTTTGTCTGTATAAGATCTGCATCGTTTCTTATCAATTAATGTGGATAAAGCAGTATTTATCCACAATTTTATTTCACCCAACCAATTTCTTGAGCTGTAGGTAAACCTATTATCGTTTCATCTAAACCATTCGGCATTTTACTGCTCTGCTCAGATAATGGTGTTCGACCACCCATGATTTCAGCGTCAGTTTGCGGATATAAAGGCACTTTTTCAGGGTGCGCGTAACCTAGAGGATAAAGCGGTTGACCAGTTTTTAAATCATATTTGTCTTGTGCCCCAAAGCCATGTAATAGCTCATGAACAATCACAACCTGATTTTGGGAAGCTTGTGTTTTAGTCGCAAATAAATTCACACTACCAATACGACCTTTTTCCAAAGCAGTCGAATGGATCAAAACTTTTTGATAATTAGGATCGTAATAGTTTAAGTAAAGTTTAAGTGATGCCCCATTGTCTTCAGGTTGTTGATGTCGCCATGCATAAAAACGAAACTTTAAACTCCACCACATCACATGAAAGATATTGGCATTTTGAGGAACCTCAGGAGGTCGTTGCTGTAATGGCTGACCTAAACGAATTACAAAGTTTCCTGATTGACCACGATAGTGTTGCGACCATTCTGCCAAATAATTTCTTATTCTCTCAAAATCAGTGTATTGCAACTGATGAATATAGCTCTGCGTTGTCTGAAAACCATCTGCATTAATAGGATGTAAAACGACAACAATAGGTTGATTCCAGTCTTGGTTTTGATCTCGCCATGCTTGAACAGCAACAATCAGTAAAATAATTAACAAACATAAAACTCGAATGTTTTTCCACATTCTTTTTCCCCATACATTTAAAAATTTTCTTTTATTGTTTTAGATATAAAAAATGCTAGCTGAGCTAGCATTTTTTATTGTGGACTTAATTAGCCCTCAACCCATTTACCATTTTGATAAATTAGGCTCCATTTGGTTTGTTTACCTTCTGGAGTTTCTGAGCCTACATATTGTGATTGATTCTTACGACTGAATTTCACAACTGTCGGATTACCTTCAGGGTCTACGTCTGGCGCTTGTAAAATAAATTGATATTTAGGATCAAGCTGAGCGGCAACACTACGCAATTCCGCAACTTTTGGCGCACGTGTTTCACGAATTTTCGGGAATTTACTTGCAGCCAAGAATAAACCAGCAGCACCATCACGCAACACGAAATAGTCATCATGCTTTGTTGAGCGCAAATGTTCCATCTTGATCGGTTCTACACGTGGAGGTGCAGGCTGACCACTCTTCAAGACTTTACGAGTATTGTCACAGCTTGTACAAGCGAAATACGGACCAAAACGACCAGTCTTAAGCTGCATTTCACCATCACATTTATCACACGGAATGGTTGGGCCATCGTAGCCTTTAATCTTGAACTCACCTTCTTCAAGCTCAAAACCGTCACAGTCAGGGTTGTTACCACATACATGTAGTTTACGACCACCATCAATCACGTAGCTGTCCATGGCTGTGCCACATTTTGCACAACGATGTTTTGACATCAAATCTGCGGTTTCAGCACCATCATCATCAGAAAGAGCAGCTAAGGACTCAACTGGTGTTAAGTTTAAAGTACCTTTACAACGCTCTTTAGGTGGCAAGTTATAGCCAGAACATCCTAAGAATACACCTGTTGTACCTGTACGAATCTGCATTGGACGTGAACATTCAGGACAATGTACCGCTGGCACTTCAACTGGTTGGTTACGGCGCATGCCGTGCTCGCCCTGAGCATTGGTAAGACGTTTCTTGAAGTCACCATAGAAAGTATCAAGTAACTCTTTCCAGTTACGCTCACCTGTTGCAACTTTATCGAGTTGCCCTTCAAGGTCTGCGGTAAAGGCATAGTTCATCAAGTTATTGAAACTTTCATCAAGTCGATCCGTGACAATTTCACCCATTTTTTCGGCGAAAAGACGACGGTTTTCTAACTTAACGTAGCCACGTTCTTGAATCGTAGAAATAATCGCTGCATAAGTCGAAGGACGACCAATACTACGTTTTTCAAGTTCTTTAACCAAAGATGCTTCAGTAAAACGTGCAGGTGGTTTAGTAAAGTGCTGACTTGGGTCTAACTTCTCTAATTTTAAAATTTCACCTACTTTAATTGCAGGCAAAATAATATCGTCATCCGACTTGTTGGCACCACGCACTCGTGTAAAACCATCAAATACAAGCGTACGGCCTTTTGCCTTCAATTCAACATTTGCAGCTTCAACCGTTAAAGTTGAAGATAAATATTCTGCTGGAGTCATTTGACAAGCAACAAACTGACGCCAAATCAAATCATACAAACGCTGAGCATCACGCTCTACACCTGCAAGTTGGTCACCTGTAAGCGCAACATTAGAAGGACGAATTGCTTCATGGGCTTCTTGAGCACCGGCTTTGTTACCATAGCGGTTTGGCTTCGCCGGTAAATATTTCTCACCAAATTGGCTTTCAATATGAGCACGTACCATGCTTACTGCATCATCACTCAAGAACGTTGAGTCAGTACGCATATAGGTAATAAAACCTGCTTCATATAGACGCTGTGCCAGCATCATGGTTTTCTTTACAGAAAAACCTAAACGTGTACTTGCAGCTTGTTGCAGCGTTGAAGTGATATATGGTGCGCTTGGATTTACCTTAGTCGGTTTATCTTCACGCTGTGCAACTTTATATTCAGCACCTTTTAAAACATCCAATAAAGCATCAGTTTCAGCTTTATTTTTCAGTTTAAGGGTTTTACCAGCTTGCTTAACTGCTTCAAGACGAATGTCATCTTTCTTGGCTTGCGTGTCTGCAAAAACTTGCCAGTATTCTTCCGGAATAAAAGCACGAATTTCTCTTTCACGCTCTACAACCAGTTTCACCGCTACAGACTGTACACGACCTGCCGATAAACCACGGGCAATCTTTTCCCAAAGTAATGGTGAAACCATAAAGCCAACAACACGGTCTAAGAAACGGCGTGCTTGCTGTGCATTAACTCGGTTTAAATCTAGACGCGTAGGTTGTTTAAATGCTTCTTGAATGGCATTTTTAGTAATTTCGTTAAATACCACGCGATGATAACGACTGTCATCACCACCAATAACTTCTCTTAGGTGCCAAGCAATGGCTTCCCCTTCTCTATCCAAGTCCGTTGCGAGATAGATTGCATCGGCATCTTTGGCGAGTTTTTTTAGTTCAGCAACAACATTTTCCTTACCTGGCAGAACTTCGTAATGAGCTTCCCAACCATGTTCAGGATCAACCCCCATACGATTAACTAAAGCCTGACTGGCTTTTTGTTCTTTTTCTGCTTCAGTGAGTTTCGTCCGGGCAGCCGGCTTTTTCTCAGTTGATTTGCTGCCACCTGTTGGCAAATCACGTACGTGACCTACAGAAGACTTTACAATGTATTGCGAACCCAGATATTTATTGATGGTTTTCGCTTTGGCAGGCGACTCCACAATCACTAAGGCACGTTTATGTGCAGCAGGTGCAGTAGATGCTGTGCTTTGAGATGCAGAGCGCGAGGTATTCGCCATATAAAATGTTATTCCTATACCAATAAATTTAAAAATCAGGCTTTAGCCAAGTTCAACAGATAAGCCTTCATCTCATCTAATTGTGTTGCTCTCAGGTCTGATTCCTCATCCCAATAAAGCCCTACACAGTTTGCCTGCATATCAATAGCATAAATCCCTTTTAATGCAATGGGAGAATCATTAAATTTCTCATCACCTTGAACCACTTTTAATTTGCCGTCTATAACGCGAGCACGCATTAAAGATAAACGGGCATCGGGAATCAATACACTATAATAAGCAACCATGCTGGCACGCTTTTCAGTCGCCATGGGGACATGTGTCCATTCAGGTGCAACGATTACACGTGGGTGTAAACCCATTTTACGAGCTTTATCACGCATAATACCAAGTGCCTTTTCACGTGGGCTCACTCTTAAACCAAAAATGGAGCCTAGTACGAAAAGAACAATGATAACGGTAACCCAAATTCCCATATTGTCCATAGCAAAACCTATTAATCTCTTTTATTAGAGTTGCATAAGCTGACCAGAAAACGCAAGTTTCATCATAAAAATAATGCCCGATACAGGGACAAGCTTAAAAATAGCCAGATTTCACAGTGCAAATTGTGATGAGCGAACACAAATATAATTAAGGATCCGGATGGCCATTAACAAGTGTCAGCTTTCCAAACTGGTCAATATGAGCATCCCCCCACTGTTTTAAAGCAAACAGAATTTTCTCAAGACTTTGTCCCAAATCAGTCAGGCAGTATTCTACTTTAGGTGGTACCTGAGGATAGACTTCCCGATGAATAATTCCATCTTGTTCCAATTCACGTAGCTGATTTGTCAGCATTCTTTGGGTAATACTCGGAACACGCTTTCGAATTTCGTTAAACCTCAAGGTGCCTTCATTAAATAAATGCCAAAGAATGACGCATTTCCATTTCCCATCAATCAAGCTAATCGCAGCCTCCACTGAACAACCTGGAGAGCAATCAAAACTTGAGTGTCTTGCTTTTGCCATTTTACAGTATCCTTTTTGACACTATGAGCGTTATTTGTCTGTAGTCACTTATTTTAAGCTTACGTTATGATCAAACTCTCAACAAGAGGAATGATAATTATGAAAGCTGTGGCATATCAAAAAGCTGGTCCCATTACATCGCCAGAAGCACTCGTTGATATTGAACTCGATGCACCTATTGCTGAAGGACACGATTTACTTGTTCGTGTACAAGCTGTCTCAGTAAATCCGGTAGATACTAAAATTCGAAAGAATGTAAACCCTGAGAATAATCAGTGGAAAACGCTTGGCTGGGACGCAGTAGGTATCGTTGAAGCGATTGGAGATAAAGTTACTCAATTTAAGATTGACGATATCGTTTGGTATGCAGGTGCTCTTAATCGTCAAGGTAGTAATAGCGAATTACAACTCGTTGATGAACGCATTGTTGGCCATAAACCAAAAACTTTAGAAGTAACCGAGGCTGCAGCTCTCCCTTTAACTGCAATCACGGCTTGGGAGATGTTATTTGATCGCCTGCAAGTTCCAAAGAACGCGCCAGAAAACACAACAATATTAGTGATTGGTGGAGCTGGTGGTGTTGGCTCAATCACCATTCAACTTCTTAAACAGCTGACTAACCTAACAATTATTGCAACAGCTTCACGAGCAGAAACTCAAGACTGGGTTAAGCAACTTGGAGCAGATTATGTGTTAGATCATCGTCAACCTTTAGCAGCCCAAATTAAACAATTAGGTTTAACTGCACCTTTATATGTGTTCTCGACTACTCAAACAGATCAGCATTTAGCAGATATTGTAGAGTTGATTGCACCGCAAGGCCGTTTTGGGCTCATTGATGATCCTGAACAGTTAGATATCAAACCGTTTAAATCGAAGTCTGTATCGGTGCATTGGGAGTTTATGTTTACACGTTCAATGTTCCAGACTGAAGATATGGCAAAACAAAGTGAACTATTAAATGAAGTCAGCAAGCTGGTTGACGAAGGAAAAATCAAAACAACCGTAACCGAGGTTATAAGTCCAATTAATGCTGAAAATTTAAAACGAGTTCATCAGCAAATTGAAAGTGGTACAACAAAAGGTAAGATCGTCTTACAAGGTTTTTAAACAAAATTGAAAATATTCCCAAATAAAAAGGCAAGTATCGAACTTGCCTTTTTATTAATAGTGGGGAGGTTTATTCGTTAATGGATCAAAAGGTGCAATACCTTCTGATAAATCCGAAGATTCCACACGTTGATAAAGAAATTGCATTTGTTTTTTCAAATCAGCTATTTCCTGAGTCTGAATAGCGAGTTGTTGATTTAATTGTTCAACTAAATCATCCAAAAATGTAATTCGCACTTGCAAATCTTCAATGGGTGCGGAAAATGACGCTTGATCATCATGATATGGTGGTTTAGTCATTTAAATCCTCATTTGAGATTCTGGAAAACATTATGGCCTATATTACCCTAAGGGATGTCCAACTTGCTTTTGGCGGACCTGCCCTGCTCGATGGCGCGAACTTTAATCTAGAACGTGGCGAACGAGTCTGTTTAATTGGTCGTAATGGTGAAGGTAAGTCTACTTTACTTAAACTGATCGAGGGAAGCCTATTACCGGATTCTGGTGAAGTTTCTATTCAAAATGGTTTAACTGTTTCAATGTTAGCCCAAGACGTCCCAATGGATTCAGGTAAGGTTGCTGATATTGTGGCTGATGGCGCAGGAGAAGCTGCCGAAGTACTCAGAGCTTATCATGAAGCAACTGATGCTTGTATGCTAGGAGATATGGAAGCCTGCGATCGTATGGGTAATCTTCAGCATAAGCTCGACCAACTCGACGGCTGGGCACTCGAAAACAAGGTCAATGCCCTGTTAAGTAAAATGGGACTCGACCCAAACGCAGATTTGGCAGACCTTTCAGGTGGTCGTAAACGTCGTGTTTTACTGGCTCGTGCTCTTTTAACGCAGCCAGACGTATTACTTCTAGACGAACCGACGAACCATTTAGATGTTGAAAGTATTGAGTGGCTAGAAAAATTTCTACTCGATCAAAATAATTTAACGCTACTATTTATTTCGCATGACCGTTCTTTTGTAGACAGTATTGCAACTCGAATTGTTGAACTTGACCGTGGCATCCTACGTGGCTACGAAGGCAACTATTCACGCTATTTAGAGCTTAAAGCTCAGCAAATGGAAGCAGAAGAGAAACAAAATGCTCTATTTGATAAAAAATTAGCTGAAGAAGAAGCTTGGATTCGCCAAGGGATTAAAGCTCGTCGTACGCGTAATGAAGGTCGTGTTCGTGCCTTAAAAGCTTTACGTGAAGAATCAAAAGCTCGTCGTTCACAACAAGGCAAAGTGAGCATGGCGACTCAAGAAGCAAATCGCTCTGGTAAATTAGTATTTGATATTGAACACCTAAGTGTATCTTATGATGATAAACCGCTTATCAAAGATTTCTCTACGCTTGTTATGCGTGGTGACCGTATTGGTCTAGTCGGCGATAACGGTGTTGGTAAAACAACGTTAATTAAAGCCATTTTAGGTGAAATCGAACACGGTGGTTCTGTTAAGACAGGTACTCAGTTAGAAGTTGCTTATTTTGATCAATTACGTAATGCCTTAGACCTTGAAAAAACAGTAATGGCAAACGTTTCAGAAGGCTCTGACTTCGTTGATGTAAATGGTAACCGTCGTCATATCTATAGCTATTTACAAGATTTCTTGTTTTCACCTGAACGTGCACGTACACCAGTAAAAGCCCTTTCTGGCGGTGAGCGCAACCGTATTTTGCTTGCTAAATTACTGCTTAAACCGTCGAATCTAATTGTGATGGACGAACCAACCAATGACTTGGATATGGTGACTCTTGAGCTACTTGAAGAGATGCTTTCTGAATATAAAGGTACCCTATTACTTATTTCGCATGACCGTGCATTTATGGACAACGTCGTAACATCGACTTGGGTCTTTGATGGTAAAGGCAATATTGCAGAGTACATTGGTGGCTACCAAGACTATTTACAGCAACGACCAGATGATAAAGTCGTAGACCAAAAGTCTGATGTTAAAAAAGCTCAGGCAAAAGCCGAAGCTGAAAAAGCCGCTGCACAAAGTAACGTTAAAAAGGTCAAACTGAGCTATAAAGACCAACGTGAACTTGAACAACTTCCTGCTGAAATCGAGAAACTGGAAGTTGAACAAGCAGAGCTTTCTGACAAGCTGGCAGATGGTTCGTGGTTTGTCAGCAATGCCGATGAAGCAACTAAAGCAAGTCAACGCCTTGCAGAAATTGAAGAGGTATTACTTGAAAAATTAGAACGCTGGGATGAACTTGAACAAATGAGCAAAGGAAATTAATTTGTGTTCTTTTCTACAATTTAAATAACAAAAAAGCCTCCTTAAATTAAGGGGGCTTTTTATAGAATATCTATAAATTTTTAAAGTACAAAAATCTATAAAGAACACTTGATGAGTGATTAAGTTTAGTCAGCATTAATATTTCAAAATATCGCTCTGATTGAATATAAGACTTATAAAAATAATTATGTTATATCTACCAATATAATAATATTCGAGTATTTTTCATGCTAGATCTTTCTCAAATTTTAGCATTCGGATTAATCTGCTTGGCGATGGTGCTTACCCCTGGCCCAAACATGATTTACCTTATTTCTCGTTCAATTTGCCAAGGAAAAACGGCGGGATTTATTTCACTCGCCGGTGTTGGCGTTGGCTTCATATTTTATATGCTTTGCGCTTCTTTCGGGATTACAGCGCTTATTATCGCAGTCCCTTATGCTTATGACACTATACGCATTGCAGGGGCAATTTATTTACTCTGGCTAGCATGGAAAGCACTACGTCCCAATACATCCCCAATTTTTGATGTAAAACAATTATCGGTAGACTCCCCAGCTAAACTATTTTTAATGGGTTTTGCTACAAATCTACTTAATCCTAAAATTGCGATTATGTATTTATCGTTATTGCCACAGTTTATTCATCCACAGCAAGGCAGTATTTTATGGCAATCCATTCAGCTCGGTACTATTCAAATTTTTGTTAGCGTCTTGGTAAATGCGCTGATTGTGCTTTCTGCGGGTAGCATTGCCCTTTTTCTTCAACAAAAACCTCTTTGGGCAAATATACAACGTTGGCTTATGGGAACGGTGCTAGCTGGGCTTGCTGTTCGTATTCTTTTAGAAAATCGCCGATAACCGCGTTTCACTTCCTCATCTTAACCGCTCAATTCAACAGTGTATTACGACGATAAATTCAGTTCGTGATACACTTTTGCCAGTTTTAATTTTGAATTCTTTATATCGTTATGAGCCAAAAGCAGACTTATACGCCCGGTGAATTTCAATGGTCCTTTTTATTGCCTAAATATTGGGGTATTTGGATTGCCATTGTTTTTTTAATGCTTTTGGCTATTTTGCCGTGGGCAATCCAATGGCGTCTAGCTCATGGCTTAGCAAATCTGGCTTGGAAATATTTAAAATCTCGCCGAAAAACAACTATTCGTAATTTAGAAGTCTGCTTTCCCGAATGGTCAGCCGAAAAAGTACAACAACAAGCTAAGCAAGTTTTTGTAGATATGATGCTTGGTGTGTTTGAGACATTAAACGCATGGTATAAGCCTTACTGGTTTAAAAACCGTGTCACTATTGAAGGCTTAGAACACATTACCAATGCTCAAGCTCAGGGCAAAGGCGTTTTATTATTGGGTACTCATAGTACGCTTCTTGATGCGGGTGGCTATGTTTGTGCTCAATATTTCGAACCAGATGTTGTGTACCGCCCTCAAAATAATCCATTGCTCGATATGCTGATTTATCGTTGCCGTGGCACCAT
Source organism: Acinetobacter sp. 809848 (assembly GCF_000581275.1). Lineage (NCBI taxonomy): Bacteria > Pseudomonadati > Pseudomonadota > Gammaproteobacteria > Moraxellales > Moraxellaceae > Acinetobacter > Acinetobacter sp. 809848. Next base: position 114,520 of record NZ_JEXG01000008.1, on the reverse strand, counting down.
TTATAAAGCACAAATCGATCATGATGATATGCGTGGTTTAATTCGTCACCTTAAAGATGGCGATGCCATTTGGTATAGCCCCGATCAAGACTTTGGACTCAAGCAAGGGGTGATGGCACCCTTCTTTGGTGTGCCAGCGGCCACAGTAACTGCTCATCGTCGTTTACTAAAAATCTCTAAGGCAGTTGCCGTTCCTTTATATTTTTATCGTCACGGTGATGTACAGGACCCTAAATATCATATTTTGATTGAATCTGCGGTAGACAATATGCCAAGTGAAGATGAAGTCGATGATGCAACTCGAGTTAATAAAATTATTGAAAATCAGCTTCGTATCGCACCGACTCAATATATGTGGTTCCACCGTCGTTTTAAGACACGTCCTGAGGGATATGAAGAGATTTATTAAGATAACGCTGTAATAATTTTAAATTGATGACAGACACAGCCTTAATTTAAAGTGAAATTCAAATACTATCGAATAGGCAGACCTTACTTTTCAAGGATAAAAAGTAAGCAAAAATCCTTTGTTCCGCTGATGTTACTTCCTTGTAACACAGCGAAACAGCGACATCCATGTCGCTAGCGCGATAGTAAATTCCGGATAATGATTTAGTTTGAAATGATGTATCTATAGATGGTACATCTTTTATAAATGTATAAGGCAAAAAACAATGAAAGTGATGCAACTTCTCCCAGAACTCAATAGCGGTGGCGTAGAACGCGGCACACTAGAAATTGCACGTGCACTGGTTGCACAAGGCCATCAATCTCTGGTTGTGTCTAATGGCGGACGATTAGTGTCTCAACTTGAAGCTGAAGGTTCTATTCACTTAACGCTACCAATTCATAAAAAATCACTTTCAAGCTTGTGGCAAATTCGTTCTTTACGTCGGCTGATTGAACAGCATCAACCTGATATTGTTCATGTGCGCTCTCGTGTACCAGCTTGGCTTACTCACTTTGCCTTAAGAAAAATACCTGCAAACAAACGCCCTCACCTCATTAGCACTGTACATGGTTTCTATTCGGTTAATCGTTATAGTGCCATTATGACTCAAGCTGAAAAAGTGATTGCTGTTTCTGACAGCGTGGTTAAATACATCACTGACCATTATAAAAACTGTCCACCGCAAGATATTGTGCGCATTTATCGAGGCATTGACCCTGCCGCTTTTCCACATAATTACCAGCCCTCAGCACAGTGGTTTAACCAAGTTTTTAATGACTTTCCTGAGCTTGAAAATAAGTTTTTACTTTGCTTACCTGGTCGTATTACACGCTTAAAGGGGCATGAAAGTTTAATTGAACTGATGCAACAACTTCAGTCGCAATATCCTCAGCTACATGCGGTTGTTGTCGGTGGTGCTGATGCCAAAAAGCAAGCTTACTTAAGTGAATTGCAAAGTACTATTCAAAGTAAAGGGCTCGCAGATAAAATTACCTTCGTAGGTCATCGCTCAGATATTCGGGAATGGCTCGCTTTTAGCGATATTGTGCTCTCTCTATCCAATCAAGCCGAAACATTCGGTAGAACAGCCTTAGAAGCACTTTCAGTGGGTTCGCCAGTGGTTGGCTGGAACCGTGGCGGTGTTGCCGAGATTTTATCGAATGTATACTCCCAAGGTCTTGTTGAAGCAGAAAATGAAAAAGCATTAATCGAGACTGTGAAAAAGCATATTGAACAACCTCAAATCGTTGCTCCTGTCACTATGTTTAGCTTAAAAGATATGTGTGATCAAACACTAGAACTTTATCAACACGTTTTGAAATAACCCAATAAAAAACCCGCGATATTCGCGGGTTTTTTTACAACTAAAAGAAAGCTATCTTATTTAAATGTTGCTTCATAAGCGGCAGCTTTTTCAGAGTCGTATTGTTTTTCCCATTTACTGATTACAAGTACAGCAAGTGCGTTACCAACAACGTTCAAAGCAGTACGAGCCATATCCATAATACGGTCAACACCAGCAATAAATGCTAAGCCTTCAAGCGGGATACCAACAGTATGTAAAGTTGCTAATAGGACAACAAATGATACGCCAGGAACACCAGCAATACCTTTAGAAGTAATCATCAAAGTAATAACCAAGATTACCTGTTGACCGATTGACATATCTATACCATAAAGCTGTGCAATAAAGATTGCTGCGATACTTTGGTAAAGTGTAGAACCGTCGAGGTTAAATGAATAACCTGTTGGGATCACAAAACTGGAAATTGCTTTTGGCGCACCGTAAGCTTCCATTTTTTGCATAATACGTGGTAAAACTGTTTCCGAGCTTGCTGTTGAGAATGCTAAAATCAATTCATCTTTTAAAATCTTAAACAAGATAAAGATGTTGATTCCAAACATTTTTGCGGTAATACCCAAAACCACAAAAGCAAAGAAAAAGATAGCGGCATAAACCAACACTACCAATTTAGCTAATGGAATGAGTGAAGTAAAACCGAAGTTAGCAACAGTTACTGCGATTAAACCAAACACACCCACAGGTGCATATTTCATGATGATGTGCGTTACACGGAACATCGTTTCTGAAACTGCATGAAACACATTTAACAATGGGTCTTTAGTAGTTGCTGGCAATGAAGACAGACCAATACCAAACAACACAGCAAAGAAAATCACAGGCAACATTTCACCGTGTGCCATAGAGTTAACAATATTGGTTGGAATCATGGACAAAATTGTCTGTACCAATCCATGTGACTGAGAACCAACTTCTTGAGCTGTATGCTGATATTGCGAAATATCAGTCGTCACTAACATCGCTTTATCTACACCAGCACCTGGTTGGAAAATATTTGCCGCAACCAAACCAACCAAAATAGCAATAGTCGTAATAATTTCAAAATAGAGAATGGTTTTAAAACCAAGTCGCCCTAAACTTTTCGTACTGCCAACACCTGCAATACCTAAAATCAAGGTAGAGAAAACGATTGGAATAACAATCATTTTAATCAGGCTAATAAATATCTTACCAAGTGGGGTAAGAACATTATTCACAATACTGTCTTTGATTTCAGGCTGGTTATGTAAAACAGCCCCGACAACTATCCCTAGGATTAAAGCAATTAAAATTTGCCAAGCAAGGCTAAATTTAAAATTCTTCATAAGACAATCCTTATGCACCGCAAAGTATCAAATATGAGAGGGAGAAGACCACTAACTAAGAGTGAAACCTCAACATGCACACTAATTCCCAAACAGAAATTTAAATGTACAAACAAATCACAACCCGCCGATCCGGCGAAGTAAAAAACAATGCCTGTTGACGATCCAACATGTCAACGATCGGCACATTCTATTGAGATTTATTAATTAAACAACCCCAATTTATCTTTAAATAAATCAAAGCCTATATTTATTCCTTAATAAACTATAAAAACAAAAACTTAGATAAAAAAAATTTTATATCTTTTTTCACTAAAAATTGCGCAGATGTATATGAAAACATATGGAGGCTTAACGCGAATTAAATAGATTTTAAAAATAAGATAAACTTGGAAATATTTATGTGATTTGCAATAAATTTAATAAGGTATATAAAAATATCAACCCGAGTTCTGCGTCCTGCAAAACTCGGGTAAATGAGGTTGTGCTTTCAGGTTAATAATTATTTTTATCGTTTCCGTTCCAACATCTGATCCGTGATGCTATTCCATATCAGCGTTATGTATCCTTACGTGGGATTATCCATTCCCGGTTCCGTGTGCCGATGAATGTAGAATAAGGTTTTTATAACCCTCTGCCTATTCGCCCTAGACTCAAATCTTTGTACGATATTGCTTACATCACTTTTTATATTCTTTTTATTTATAAGGCTGTGCAATTTTATCAGTTACTACTTTTTCTTCAGCTTCAGCCTTTGCAATTCCTTCTTGGATGGCTCTTTGCGCCTCTTCTTCATCATCTTGAGTTTGTTCCAGTTCCTCTTGAATATGCTCAAATATTCGACCAGTCTGCAAAACCACATAGACAGGAAAATGATCAGATCCAATATGAGGTAAACGCTGCATCTTCACTAAACCGAAGTCTGTACTATGGAAAATATGGTCTAAAGACCAGCGCAATAAAGGATAGTCCGCATGAAAAGTATTAATAAAATGTCGCCCAACACGCGGGTCAAGCAATCCACTAATCCGTTGAAATAACCGTGTAGTACGTGACCAAGCTACATCGTTTAAATCTCCCATCACAATACAGCTTTCATCTAGATCTTTAATTTGGTCGCCCACAATTAAAAGTTCAGCATCGCGTAGAGTTGAATCCTTCGCCTCAGTTGGACTAGGTGGCTTAGGATGCAAACAATAGAGTTGAACTGGCATACCAGATCGTAAAGTCACAGTGGTATGAATAGAGGGAATTTCATCACTGAGAATAAATTTAACTTCAGTATTTGATAAAGGTAGACGGCTATATAAATGCATGCCGTAGAGGTTATCTAAGGGTACAGGAACGCGATAAGGATAGTCACTTTCAATCTCTCTTAAAGCATTTTCCCATGTCGTATCGCTTTCCAATGTAAGTAGTAAATCTGGTTTTAATGTCCTGATCTGTTCAAGCAATAAATGATACTTATCATTAGGAGTAAGGACATTCGATACGATTAATGAAATCTGCTTTTGTGGATCTAATTGAGACGTCTTCACCTGTTTAACCTGTTTTTTCCAAAACAAGGTATAGGGCAAAATCATTTTAAGCTGATAGGCAATGGCAGCAATGAGCGCAGCCAGCACGACTTCACGCCAGAGATTCCATTCGGTTGGCCAAAACAGCATTCCTATAAAAGCTAAAAGACCAACAAATAGAATCTGCAACCTAGGAAAATCGGCACCACGAAACCACCACTCATCACGAGGAATAAGTGACCAGAAACTTAACCAAATCACCAGACCAGCTAGAACTTCGATATAAATCATTGAATTTTCTCTTTTAAGATGATTTGTTTTTTAAAGTTTTTGTCATCTTTATCAATTTTGTATGTAACATAAACAAGATATTCTACTCAATAAAGATGGTGTTTTGTTTCTGTAACGCTTGCAGTTGTGGACACTTTTGATACACTCAACTCCCCCTAACAATTTTAACGCACCGAGGCAAAATGACATGAAAGTAGGTCTGGTCGGTTGGCGCGGGATGGTCGGTTCCGTCCTTATGCAACGTATGGTTGAAGAGAATGATTTTGCTCATATTGAGCCATTTTATTTCTCTACCAGTAATGCAGGTGGTGAAGCTCCTTCATTTGGTGGTAAGACTGCCCCAGCACTTATGGAAGCTACAGACATTAATAGTCTGAAGCAAATGGATGTCATTATTACCTGTCAAGGTGGTGACTATACGTCTGAAGTTTTCCCACAGTTAAAAGCGACTGGTTGGGATGGCTACTGGATTGACGCAGCTTCAACTTTACGTATGTCAGATGATGCGATCATCGTTCTTGACCCAGTAAACCTTAACGTTATTAAAGACGGCTTGGTTAACGGCACCAAAACTTTCGTAGGTGGTAACTGTACAGTATCGCTTATGTTGATGGGTGTAGGTTCACTTTTCCAAAATAATTTGGTGGAGTGGATGACTGCTATGACTTATCAAGCAGCATCAGGTGCTGGCGCACAAAACATGCGTGAGCTAATTACTGGTATGGGCTACTTATATAACAATACTAAAACATTGTTAGATGATCCTAAATCTGCAATTTTGGATATTGATCGTCAAGTTGCTGAGTTACAACGTGGTGAAGGTTTCCCATCTGCTAACTTTGGTGTGCCATTAGCGGGTTCATTAATTCCTTACATTGATAAGCAACTTGAAAACGGTCAATCAAAAGAAGAGTGGAAAGGTCAGGTTGAAACCAACAAGATCTTGGGTAACTCACAAATTGTTCCTATCGACGGCCACTGTGTCCGTATTGGTGCGATGCGTTGCCACTCTCAAGCGCTTACTATCAAGTTGAAAAAAGATGTGCCGCTTGATGAAATCGAAGATATGATTTGTACTTCAAGCCAATGGGCGAAAGTTGTACCAAACACTCGTGAAGCGTCTATGACTGACCTTACACCTGTTGCTGTAACTGGTACCTTAACTGTGCCTGTAGGTCGTCTACGTAAACTCAACATGGGTAAAGAATATCTAGGTGCATTTACAGTGGGTGACCAGTTACTCTGGGGTGCTGCTGAGCCTTTACGTCGTATGTTACGTATTTTAGTTGAATACAAAAGCTCATAATTTGATTTGAATTATTCAGTCAAAATAAAAAGCCGATCACATTAGATCGGCTTTTTCGTAACTGGTTTGTGAAAATTTTACAATTTATTTACATTTCATTATTGTATAATTTTGAATGACTTTACGACTTATTAGGTCATGGATTGAGATGACTGTTTATAACAAATTAAAAATTGCCATTTTCACCATTATGTCTTCGCCTTCTATTTATGCGATTACATTAGACCCTATACAAATTCAGTCCGCACCTGGCGATTTGTTATATGCCGAAATGAATTTTCAACAAGCTGACCCCAACGCTAATCTACAAGTCAGTCTAGCGACTCCTGAAGATTTAAGCGCGTTAGGCGTAACTCATCAGCCGCCCGGAAATCTTAATTTTTATACACGCCAAAACGGTCAAGGCTCAGGGGTTATTGTAATTACCTCATCTCGCCCTGTGATTGATCCTGAACTAAATATTGTAGTAAAAATTAGTGAAGGTTCTGCCACACGTTTGCAGCATATCAAAACCGTAATTAAGCCTTCTTCTATAAAAAAGACTGAAAATAACGAAAGTACTTTGTCACCTCAGTTTATTGTCAATGAAAAAGACATTGCTCTAAATCTGCCAGAAAGTACTAGATATGCATCACCAACTTCGGCCTCAACTACAAATAATTCAAATGATGAACACAGTCTTAGTATTAACGTTGGAACTGCTCCAGCAATAAACACAAATTCATCCAATACACTTAGTGCAAATCCTTCTACTCAGGTTGCTCAACAAGTTACAACAGCTACTACTCCAGATCAGACAGAAATTAAACCAACCAGCGCTAAGACAGCTACAAATAATTCACCAAAAACTCCGGTCAAAAATCTAACAGCGCAAAAGAAATCTGTATCTCAAAAAGCGCTTAACCAAAATCCTGCGAAGAAACAATCGTTAAGTTCCTACAAAGGACCAGCATCATCAGGTAAATATGTGGTACAGCGAAATGAGTCTTTATGGAGCATTGCTAATCGTATTGCCGCGAAAACAAAACAACCTGTTGCGAAAGTCATGCATGATATTCAAACACAAAACCGACATGCTTTTATTCAAGGTGATGTAAATCGTTTGCGTCAGGGAATCGCACTTAACCTAGCTCACTCTCCTGCAGCTAAACCTCATCAAAACAAGTCAAAAACAGATATCGCACATACTGCAAAATCAACTTCTGGCAAAGCAAAATACCGTTTACAACAAGCCGAAATGAGTATTGTGGCTGAAAACAGTCAAAATTCTACACATGGAAGTGCTAAAAAGAGCACACAACAAAGTCAAAACAATACTGAGTTAGCAGTAAAAGTTATGACAACAAGAGAAAAAACCGTTACATTACAAAGGAATGTAACCAAACTAAATCAAACTTTACGTTTAAAAGACCAACGTATTCAACTTCTGAATGCACGTTTGGCAGAGTTACAACAGCAGTTACAAGCACAGCAACAGACTCATAAGCAAAAGCATTAAGTTAAAACCAGAGTCAGCTCGCTTTATATTGCAAATATTTATTTTTTTAAGGGGAAAGTAATGTTATATGTGATTCCATTCATCATATTGCTCGTGGTCGCTGTCATTTTAAAAAAACGCGAAAATAGCCAAAAGCAAGAGTCGAATTCCCCTAAAACAATAAATAGAAAAACCAATAAAAAAGCGAACTCTAAATCAAGTAAAAACTCGCGTGAAAAAACTAAAGTAAATGTAGTTGAAGAATCTATTCCCTCTACCCCACAAAGCAGTCCTGTTCCAGACGCTGTTCGTCAGAAGATTCAGCTACTTATTCAAGAAAGACAATTCTCAGCCGCTGAAGCTCAAGTCAATCAGGCGCTAAAGAAAGATAATACGCAACATGAACTTTATTTATTGCTACTTGAGATTCATATTGCACAAAAAGATGAGTTTGCAATAACTCAACTGATTAGCCATATTCGTAGCTTAGCGCTCAATGAAATAGCCATTCAAGCAGAAGCCAGACAAAAAGAATATGAGTCATCAAGACAACCAGATGCGATCGATTTTCCTCAAGCTCAAACATACCAAGAGCCAAAAAATACATCTGATGCAACAGCTCAGTTTGACCAATTAACAACAAGTTCTTCTGAAACTTCTTTTGATGAATTGCAGCAAGACTATACGCCTGTAAAGCAAGAACCTGCTGTTGAAGTTGAACCTTTAGAGTTTAACTTTTCATTTGAGCAAACCACGACTACCGAAAGTACCAGCCAACCAACACAGAAATCAGAGTTATCGCCATCTCAAGAAACAAATGAGCTAGCTGACCTAGAGTTTTCTTTTGACTTGGCACCTCTGCATGAATCTGAGGAAAAAAACCAGACAGTAGCGGCACCAGCAGCTCAAGAGAACACCAATGCTTTGGATTTTAATCTTGAATTAACCCATGAAAATCCAGAAGTAAAACCTAATGAACAGATCTCATCATTAGATGAGCTTCAACTCTTAGAACAAGTTCCATTAGACTCGAATTCAATAGCACCTTTTGAGTTTTCGCTAGACGAGCCTGCATTAGTTACAGCACCAGAGATTGAAACTCAAAACCTTGTAGACCTAGTAGGCGAAGAAACTACCCCAGATCAAACTAAAGATCCCCTTGTAGAAGCTTTTCCAGAATTAAAACAGTTAGATAAAAATGAACTTGATCTAAAACTAGCTGAGCAATACATCAAGCTAGGAGCTTACCCAGCAGCTCAAGCCTTATTGGCAAGCAATGAGCAAAAATTCAACACAGAACAACAACAACGCGCGAAAAACTTACTTAATCGCATAGCTTCTTAGAACTGTTCGATTTACCATAAGCAGTCAGAGATGACTGCTTTTTTATGCCTGCAAAAATATGAAAAAAATAGCCTTATTTTATATGGGTGGTACTTTTGGTTGCATTGGTGAACCTCTAGCTCCTATGCCTTATGAGCAATTCTTACCTCAACTTGAAAAAGTGATTCCCCCACACTTAACAGTTGACTGCTTTGCTGCACCCAATATTGTTGATAGCAGTGCATGTACGGCACCTGACTGGTTACGCCTGATTCAACGCATACAACAACTACAACTTGAAGGTTATCAGCATTTCGTTGTTATTCATGGTACAGACACGCTCAGTTACGCGGCTGCAACCCTAGCCCGCTTTTTAGGCCAAAGCTGTCATATTGTGATTACCGGTAGCCAATATCCGCTACTCAATATTCAGGGCGATAACACCCGTGAATTTACTGATGCAATTGAAAACTTATATCTTGCATTAGAACAAGTGATTGCTTTACCTGTGGGTGCTTATCTCGCATTCCACCATCAAGTATTCCACGCGCAGACTGCATTAAAAACGCATACGACTGAACTCGATGCATTTTCAGGGTTAAGTAGTGAAGCTGAGTTTACGCCTCAGCAAAATGAATTGATCGTACAAGATGCCCAAATTGAACGAGCTGCTTCCTTCCAGATTTTAAACTGGATGATGCAACCCATTGCAACACAGCACTTAGTACAACAATTACGTCACTTACTTTCAGCCCCACCACACTTTTTAGTGTTACAAGGTTTTGGTACTGGCAATATTGCAGTAAACCAAGAATTACTTGCAACATTAGATGAGCTTTACGCACGTGGCTGTGTTCCAATTCTTACCACTCAGGTGACATTCGGTGGTATTGATCAACGTTATGCGATTAGTGCATGGACCAAAACTGCAAAAATTGTCATCAGTGATGCACATAGCCATGCAGATCTCTATGCAAAAGCACTTCAAATCTATTTAAAATACCCAACCCCAGAACAATGGCTCAGTCATTGGAATGATAATTAGCATTAAATAGAGGTGAAGCTATGCAACGTTATGCAGTCGGTATTGAATTTAGCGGAGTTCAATACCGAGGTTGGCAAACACAACAGCCAGGCGTTGCCAGCGTTCAGGAAACGATCGAGCGTGTACTGAGTAAAATTGCAGATGAGCCTATTGCACTTCACGGCGCGGGTCGTACTGACGCTGGAGTACATGCAACAAATATGGTGGCACACTTTGATACGAACGCTATTCGTCCAGAAACAGGATGGTTAAGAGGGGCAAACAGCCAACTGCCTAAAGATATTTCCATTCAGTGGATTAAACTGATGGATGAAAGTTTTCATGCCCGCTTTAAAGCTACTGCCCGACGTTACCGCTATATCATCTATAACGCACCGCATCGCCCAGCACTATTACATAAGCAAGTTACGCACATTTACCAAAAACTAGATGTGCAAAAGATGATTGAAGCTGCCAGTAAATTTGAAGGAACGCATAACTTTGAAACTTTCCGTGCAGCAGCATGCCAGTCAAACCAGCCTGTTCGACATGTAAAACATTGCCGTTTATTTGAACATGGACGCTATTTAGTTTTAGATATTCAAGCAGATGGTTTTTTACACCATATGGTGCGTAATATTGTCGGGTGCTTACTCGAAATTGGTCAAGGTATGTATGAGATAGATCATATCGATGCAATGTTTGCGGCACAGGATCGTAAGGCAGCTGGGGTAACTGCCCCACCCGATGGCCTTTATTTTATTCAGTGTAATTATCCTGAGCAGTTTGATTTACCGCAGCCACCACTTGGGCCACATTGGCTAAACTTACCTGAGTAAGCTTAGCCAATTCAACATATACTTATCTAACGGTGTTGTTTACGCTTACGGTATTCAACAGGTGTTTCATTCGTCCAACGCTTAAATGCACGATAGAACGTACTTGGTTCAGAGAAACCAGTTAAATACACAATACGTTCAACACTCTCATTGGTATTTGCCAGAAGCTTTTTAGCCAAACGACAACGATAGTCAGAAAGTATTTGTTGAAAACTGGTATTTGCCTCACTGAGCTGAGTACGTAGACGACGCGGCGTAATATTCAACTGAGCAGCAACCGTCTCTAAAGTTGTTTCTCCACTTTCAAGTGTCGAACCAATCGCACGACGAACCTCACCCACTAAATCATAACGGGCGAGTTCTTGTAACTTTTCAATCGCTAATTGTTCATGCAATTGAAGTAACTCAGGCTCTGCCTGCCAAAGCTGAAAATCTAAAATAGCTGGGTCAAAATATAAACGTGTCTCTTTCTGACCTAAGCTAACTGGGCAGCCAAATACACGGAAATATTCATCCTCAGAAGCTCCTTCGCTAAAATTAAAATCGATGAAGATAGGATGAAATTGTCCTTCAGTAATGAACTTAAAAAATCTAAGCACGCCCGAAATCGCACATTCAGAGAAATGACGATTGACGAGATTGTCAGCACCAATCTGTTCACCATTAGTTAAATAACAACGTCCTTCTTCAACGACTAGTTTTGCATCAAATGCATCACTAATCAGTCGTTGATAAGCTAAGGCTCGTTTTAAGCCTTCACCAAAGGTTTCACTACTAATAAATAGATGTTCAATCACCTGCCCTCGATACAAAGGCAAATGTTCACCTAAATGCAGACCGATGTCTGGATCTTTACTGACTTCCTGAGCGGCAGTCCAAAAGGCGTACTGTGCACTTAACGGTGTACGTGCATTGGTATCGACCTGATTTAAAGCAACTCCCGCTTTGGTTAATATTTCTTCTGTTGGCAAACCCGCACGACGAATCGCTTGGTAGCCAAAGCGTAATACAACTGATGCATCTGTTAGCTGACCCACGCAGTGCCCTTCCATGTAGATACTTCATTGATATTTAGGGCTGTTGACCTTTATGCAATTAACAGTCCCTAATAACTATGATTTTAGATTAGCGTTGATTGACCAAACTGACAACAGAATTACACTTCTTTTGTGAAAAAAATTAAATCTTTTTTTATTAGTCATACTTTAACCAGATGCTTTAGCAGAAGTGTGTCTATCTTGTTTTTTTTAAAAAAATTGACTATAATTTGCGCCTTTCCAATTTGATCATCAGGTAGGCTATGGCCAATAAAGAGGAACTCATTGAGTTCGAAGGCGTTGTCACCGAAACGCTTCCTAATACGATGTTCCGTGTACGTCTTGAAAACGGTCACGAAGTTATTGCACACATTTCTGGTAAAATGCGTAAACACTATATTCGTATTCTTACTGGCGACAGTGTAAAAGTCGAAATGACTCCATATGACTTAACTAAAGGTCGTATTACGTACCGTGCTCGCTAATTAGTGAATGCAAAAAAGCCACTTTATGATGTGGCTTTTTTATTGCGTTATTTATTCACTTAGGCGACTGGTTTTACATCCCACCGTTTGGCATTCACGCAATCTTTCTTGCAGCCAATGGTTTCTTTCTTGCGTTGTCTGTAAACGACATTGCACGTCTACACTATTCCTATTTGAATCTGTACACTCAGCATCACGTTGACGTATCCATGCAAGCTGAGACTTCTTAAGAATATTTTTCTGCGCGGTGTTTAACTTTACTCGCAGTGCTTGATAGTTCTTGTTTAGATCTGCATCAGCACTCGCATAAATTTTATTTGTACAGTAAATATCATCGTAAGTATTGCGGGCACTATCACAGTTATCTGCATAGACTGAAGTCACGCCAAAGCTGCATAGAAATGCAAAAAATATTTTTTTCATCATGTTTTCCTTAAGTTTTTTACAAAATAATTATAAAGCCTTTTGAATATTAGTATGAATCTCTAAATAAACTTATTCTCCATTTATCTTAATCCTCCTTTTTTGCTTTACAAGCTTGTAAATACAACCTATTGTTCTTTAATAATAAATATAATTTCATATAGTGAGAAAAATGAACATATATACCCGCTGCCAAATTGGCTTATTATCTTTCATCATTATTTGTCTTAACGGTTGTGCTAGCCACCCACGTCAATCCGTAGATTTACAGGAATATTTAAAAGGCTTTTTAGGTAAATCCTCGGCGACCATTCAACAAGATATCAATCTACGTAGCCTTGGTTTTCAAGTCGCCAACTCTCCGCAAAGAACACCCAATCAGCTCATCTATACGATTTTGCGTCCTTTAAGCATTCCTATTCCAATGGTGAGTAATGTTGATATGAGAGGAAGCTCTATTCCTGTCCAATCAGGAAATCTGAGCGGCAATTCTTATGATATTAATTTCAATTGCAAAGTGATTTTCCAGCTTAAAAATGATGTTGCTGAATCAATTCAATATGAGGGTAAAGCCTGCTAAGACATCGGCACAAAAAAACGCAGCTCAACGCTGCGTTTTTTTATAATAAGCTTTTAAGCAAGAGCAGCTACAACAGCCTCACCCATTTCAGCCGTACCTACTTTTGTCATACCTTCAGACATAATATCTGCTGTACGCAAACCTTGATCAAGCACTTGACCTACTGCATCTTCAATTGCTTTTGCAGCAGCTTCTTCACGGAATGTGTAGCGAAGCATCATTGCAACTGAAAGAATAGTTGCTAATGGGTTTGCCACATTTTGACCCGCGATATCAGGTGCAGAACCATGGCAAGGCTCATACATACCTTTGCCATTTTCATCTAACGAAGCCGATGGCAACATACCGATTGAGCCTGTAAGCATTGCTGCTTCATCAGATAAGATGTCGCCAAACAAGTTACCCGTTACGATCACGTCAAACTGTTTCGGTGCACGTACAAGTTGCATTGCAGCGTTATCAACATACATATGTGAAAGCTGAATATTTGAATAATTTGCTTGCTGTAAATCAGTAACTGTTTGCTTCCAAAGCTCTGTAACTTCCAAAACGTTAGCTTTATCTACAGAACAAACCTTTCCACCACGTAAGCCTGCAAGTTCAAAAGCTACTTTTGCAATACGCTTAATTTCGCTTTCAGAATAAACGTCGGTGTTATAACCTTGCTTTTCACCGTTTTCGAGTTCACGGATACCACGTGGCTGACCGAAATAGATACCGCCAGTCAATTCACGAACAATTAAAATATCTAAGCCAGCAACAATTTCAGGCTTTAAGCTCGAAGCATCTGCTAATTGCGGATATAAAATCGCTGGGCGCAAGTTAGCAAACAAGTTAAGTTCACTACGAATTTTTAAAAGACCACGTTCAGGGCGAATAGAACGCTCAATGGTGTCCCATTTTGGTCCGCCTACCGCACCTAATAAAATTGCATCAGCTTTTTTTGCTTGTTCACTTGTTACTGCTGGGTACGGTTCACCATGCGCATCAATTGCCGCGCCGCCTAATAAGCCATGTTCCCAAGTTAACGATAAATTAAATTTTTCATTTACTGTATTTAATACTTTTTCTGCCGCCCCAACAATTTCAGGACCAATACCATCACCAGCTAAAATTAAAATCTGTTTAGACATGAACTTTTTCCATTTTCCAAAGACAAGCAGTGCTACAACTACCGCGGTGTTAATTTTTTCTGCTCAAGGAATTCACCTAGTCCTGTTGTAACATCAAATGGTCGACAAAAACGGCGAATGACATGCCCATCTTGTTCTAAATCGACACATAATGGATCTGGTACAGAAACATTCAGCAAACTACCCGAACGGTTAGATTTGTCTCGGTACATTTTAAATGTATAGCGATGGTTAGCATTAAACTGGTGAATCACATGAAATGTTTCTGCACGATCCGGAGAGATCGGATAGAAACGAATCACCACTTCATATTGTTTAGCAGGCACTGATAAATATAAGCTGTTAGTTTGGCTAAGCACTGAACCTTGTAATCTCACAATCCCTTGATGAATTGCCTGATTACTAATTCTTCGTGTTTGCGCATCCACTACAGTAATATCATTTAGTCGTTCAAATTCACAACTCTTCGCGCCCGAACAATATATTGCTGCATTCTGCCCCAAATTTTCTTGTTCAGCCTGCTTAATGCGGACAGTATCCACTACATTGTAAGTGCTTTGACAAGCACTGAGTGTTATTGCGCACAGGCTCAACAAAAAGCTATGAGTAACGTTCCTCTTCATTGTTCAAGCCCAATCCTCATCTAGTGCATAATTCTAAGGTGTTTTTATGCTTTAGCATGTTAGCAAGAGTTTGAACGCTACGCCATGGCTATGTTTAAAATGTACCGAAAGGTTAATTCAACTCTTGGAATACCCAAGGACGAACTTGTTTAGTTTTTTCTTCATAAGCGCGAATTGCGTCCGCATTTTGAAGAGTTAAACCAATATCATCCAATCCATTTAACAAGCAGTGCTTACGAAACGGATCAACTTCAAATTTAAATGCTTCACCTGTTGGAGTACGTACTTCTTGAGCTGCTAAATCAATTGTTAATTGATATCCCTCATTAGCAGCACATTCTTTAAATAACTGCTCAACTGTTTCTTCTGGCAAAATGACAGGTAACATGCCATTTTTGAAACAGTTATTAAAGAAAATATCAGCAAAGCTTGGTGCAATAACGGTACGGAATCCATATTCATTTAATGCCCAAGGTGCATGCTCACGACTTGAACCACAACCAAAGTTAGTACGAGCAATTAAAACAGTTGCTCCTTGATAACGAGGCTGGTTTAAAACGAAATCCGGATTTTTTGGACGTACTGAATTGTCTTGTCCTGGATAACCTTCATCTAAATAACGAAGTTCATCAAATAAGTTGTCGCCAAAACCAGTGCGCTTAATCGACTTTAAAAACTGTTTTGGAATAATTAAATCTGTATCAACATTGGCACGATCTAATGGTGCAACGATACCTTGTTCAACTGTATAAGCTTTCATGGTTTGCTCCAGACCGAATTAAAATGAACGAACATCAACAAAGTGACCAGCGATTGCAGCCGCTGCTGCCATTGCTGGGCTCACCAAGTGAGTACGACCACCATTGCCTTGACGGCCTTCAAAGTTACGATTAGATGTCGATGCACAGTGTTCACCTGGTTGTAACTTATCTGCATTCATTGCTAAACACATTGAACAACCCGGCTCACGCCATTCAAAGCCAGCTTCCAAGAAGATTTTATCCAAGCCTTCTTTTTCAGCTTGTTGTTTGACTAAACCAGAACCTGGAACAATCATAGCTTGCTTAATCGTAGACGCCACTTTACGGCCCTTAACTACCTCAGCCGCAGCACGGATGTCTTCAATACGAGAATTAGTGCAAGAACCGATAAAGACACGATCAAGTTGAATATCAGCTAATGCTTGGCCTGCATTTAAACCCATATATTGATAAGCACGCGTCCAGTCATTACGTTGAACGTCATCTTTCGCTTGTTCTAAAGTTGGTACAGCTTCTGTGACAGGAATAACCATCTCAGGTGAAGTTCCCCAAGACACTTGTGGCTCGATCTCTGCGCCATTTAACTCAACGACTGCATCAAACACAGCATCTTCATCTGAATGCAATGTGTTCCAGTAAGCAACTGCTTGTTCCCATTGCTCGCCTTTTGGTGCATAGCTACGGCCTTTTACGTATTCAATGGTTTTGTCATCAACAGCCACCATACCGACACGAGCACCGGCTTCAATCGCCATGTTACATACCGTCATACGCCCTTCAATCGACATATCACGGAAAACCTGGCCACCGAATTCGATTGCATAACCCGTACCGCCAGCAGTACCGATCTTACCGATAATCGCCAACACCACATCTTTTGGTGTTACGCCTTTACCCAATACGCCATCTACACGAACTAACATATTTTTAGATTTTTTCTGAATCAAGCATTGTGTTGCTAACACATGTTCAACTTCAGATGTCCCAATACCATGCGCCAAGCAACCAAAAGCACCGTGAGTCGCTGTATGTGAATCGCCACATACCACCGTCATGCCCGGCAAAGTTAAGCCCTGTTCAGGCCCAACTACATGCACAATCCCCTGACGAATATCATTAATACTAAATTCAACAATATTAAAGGCTTTACAATTGTCATCTAAGGTTTGAACTTGAATACGAGACGTATCATCTTCAATACCAGCGATGCCTTGGTCACGTTCCTTTTTAGACGTTGGAACGTTGTGGTCCGGTGTAGCAACGTTTGCACTTAAACGCCATGGTTGACGATCCGCAAGTTGCAATCCTTCAAATGCTTGTGGACTTGTCACTTCATGCAATAAATGACGGTCAATGTATAGTAAACATGAGCCATCATCACGCTGTGAAACAACGTGGTCATCCCACAATTTGTCATATAAAGTTTTGCCTGCCATGTCGTCTTGCTCCATTGGACTGGGTAATTCTGATCTTTATTCGATTATAGCCAGAGTTTCACATAAATCTAATTTATCATTTTTATAAATTAGAAAACTTTTTGGAATAAATTATGATTTCCGCAAGGTACATCAAATTTAATAAATCGTTTTTGTTAATGATTATCATTTGCATAATCAATTTTTAATCTTACACTCTAATGCCTATACTAAAAATATCTAAAGTGGCTAAAGAGAATGATCATGGCTAATATCCAAAAATTCGTTATAAATAATCAACGTACCTTAAAGAAAACCTTAAGCTATTACATTATGCATATTACTGTAGCAATGCTAGTTGCATACTTTGTAACAGGTAATATCTGGATGGCTTTAACATTAAGTATGCTTGAACCAACCGTACAAGCTTTTGCTTTTTTCTTCCATGAAAAAGTTTGGGCTGCTAAAGATCGCCGCGTATCAGCCTTAGCTGAAAAAGAAACAACGGCTTAGGCTAAGATTAGTGCGGTAATTCACAACTTTCTCACTCGTTTTGCTGCAAGCATGATACGATTTTGGCTCGGCAACTTTAGCCCCTCGATTTTTTTATTCCAAGTTGAGTTGTATTATGAATCTTGCAGCCTTTGAAGCTTTTGTAAAAGTCATGGAAACAGGGTCTATCTCTGTGGCAGCAGATCAGTTATTTATTACTCAACCTGCTGTTACCAAAAGAATTCACAGCTTAGAAGAATATTTTGGCGTAAAACTATTTGAATCTGCAGGCCGAGGTGTTCAGGCAACTCATGCCGCACATTCATTACTTCCTAAAGTTAAAAACTGGTTAAATGAGCTGGGTGATATTCACCATACGCTGAGCCATGAACAAACTCAGGTACAAGGCCGCTTAAAAGTCGGTACGAGTCACCATATTGGTTTGCACCATTTACCCGCACCACTTAAGCATTTTGTTCAGCAATTTCCTCAAGTCACTCTAGATGTGCATTTTGTTGACTCAGAGCAAGCCCATGAACAAGTATTAGCTGGTGATCTAGAACTAGCATTTTTAACGCTTCCTCCTTCAGGAGATGAGCGTCTTAACTACATTACAATTTGGAATGATCCTTTAGTTTTTGTTGCTGCCCCTTTTCATCCGCTGGCACAAAAGAAGAATCTTACCTTACAAGATTTAATTGAATATCCAAGCTTATTACCCGCTGCACAAACTTATACTGCTCAAATCACTTTGGCTGAGTTTGAAAAACAAGGCCTTAAACCCAAAATTACCATGAGCAATAACCCTCTTGAGTCTATTCGTATGTTGGTGTCGATTGGTTTGGGTTGGTCAGTTTTACCAAAAACTCTGTTGAATCAGGATATGCAGCAGCTTGATTTAAATGTTGAGATGAATCGTCAATTAGGTATGGTTTGGCATCCTGCACGCACTCAATCTAGAGCCATGCAGGAGTTGATTAAAATGATGCAGGATGCATAAAAGACTCCCATCTAAGCATCTACTCGAATTTAATTTATCCAAGCTTTAAGAGGCTTCGAATTTGTTGCACCATTTGGTTTTCATCAAGCATATGATGTGGAATCGTCATCGTTAATAGCTGATCTGATCGAAAATGGCGGTCTACTTCAAGCATAACGTGAGTTTGGTTAGGTTCAGCAACGAAAGAAACTTCAACCTCATTAAATCCGCTAAACATATGTGAAGAGACAAATTCAAGCTCTTGGTAACAACCAATCGTTGATCTAAAATTTCGCGCAGTAAGCTGCCCTTTTTCTACATCTACTGTCGATAAAACAAAGCCACATCGCTGCATAGCCTGTAGAAATATTTGCATGGCTGGAGTTGGCAGAACCTTTAGATAATCACGATCAGTTGCATCTAATCCCCAATCAACATCCATATGGGTTTGAATCCAAACACGTGCACCATTTCTTCGACAAGCAACCTCAGTAATTGGTGTCTCAAATGGTAGTTGAATACTAAAAGGGAAAGAATGTGCTTGATGTGCCGGCAAGAGGAATCGAGAGTTCACTAACCACTCTTGTAAAACTAAAGGTTGGTTAAACTCATGATCACCAGATTCGACTTCTGCCATCGTTACCAATTGCAAATAAAGACCATTAATCTCTTTATCAGATGATCCACCTTTAAAGCTAATTTCTCCATGCAATGTGCTGCCTGCTTGCAAGCTTGGGTTCTGTAAAACAGTTTCTACCGTCACACCTTGAAGACCCAAACCAGACATAATTTTACTAAACATTTTTTCTCTAACCTTTCGAATTATTTCCTGTCATCTGTAGCAGCATACTTATTATTAAAGTGCATCATCTCCAGCCAGCTGAATCTTACCATCTGCAACTTCATTCATAAATTGGTCATAGTCATTTAGATTACGTTCTGCATATTCTTCTGCATACGTTTGTAATACTTCTACTATCGTATTACCTTCGCCAAGATATCCCATAAGTACATCTGCATTTCCAGATTTAGCGTGGGCATGAGCCAAGGCTAAACCGCAACTTTCAGCATACTCATAGAAATACTCATCATCCATGTCACTAAGATCAACCGAGATTTTCATATCACGTAACTGACGTACATGAAAATGTTGATTTGATATGGAAGAGAACCCAAGAAATATATCACTTGCGGCCTGCATGAGCTGCTGACCATGCACTACACGCTCACCTTCGTGATTTACCTTGTCTACAAATAACGGGTTGAGAATTGATGGATTCGCTTCTTTCATTTGTAAAATTAACGGTTCCCGATCTGCATCTTGAAATAATGCAATCGCGGATCGTGTACCAACACTTCCAACACCCACCACTTTCAAAGCTACATCTGTACGTTGATAACGATCAAAAAGTACTTGGCGATCATATTTTAAAGAATCACGGTATTGTTGAAAAAATACATCAACATCTTTACCAAATGGCTCATCTACATCTGGATGCCATAATAACGGCGCATCATCTACAAAATGACAAAATCCTGTATCTTGATCTTGCTGCGTAAGCTTCGGCAAAACAGAGTACGCCGTTCTTTTCTGTGCTGAATCAAGGTGCTTCTCGCGTTTCTTTCTTAGTTTTCGACACTCAGTATTTTCTAATAACGTACTGGCATCAACTTTTTCATACCAAACTTGGAGTGGTGAAAGTTCTGTAATTTCTAATAAGTGCTGACGATAACTATTCAGCATTATTTTAATTGCTTTTAACCCGACTTTCTCTGCAAGATGAATATCACGTGCCGCGATTACAAAACTGGTTGCTAAGCGCTTTACATCCCATTCAAATGGGGCAACTAAAGTTTCATCAAAATCATTAATTCCAAATAACAGGTTACGTTCGGGACTTGCAAAACCGCCAAAATTACTTAAATGACAATCCCCACAAATCTGTTGAAATAAGCCTGAGTTTACCGGCTCCCACGCTTGATCAAATAGCATCAAAGAAGGCATGCCACGATAAAATGTGAATGGAGAAACACTCATCCGTTTTGCACGAATCGGTTTGAGTTTTTCTAAACGACCTTGGTTACTCCAATCATAGATCGTTAAGGCAGTTGTACCTTTTGGTCGTTCAGAAAGTTTTGATAGCTGTTCACGTGGAACTTTTTTACGTTGAGCCTTACCTAATTTAAAGCCTTCGCTTTTATTAAGTAATTTCCCCTGATAGCTATGACGTGTTAAATCAATACTTTCATCATTCCAAAGTTGTTTTGGTAATTTAATTTGTGCTGTTTTTGACATTATTTCCTCATTTTTAAATTAAATTTTTTTATATTCTGAAATCTTTGCCAAGATAGAATTTATTTTATTAATCATAGCAATATCTGTTTTTAGCTAAGATTTATAAGAGATATTAAAAAATGACTTTAAATATAGTTAAGAGTTGGAAGACCTCAAAACTTTTCAAACTGTTCTTCCAACTCCATAATCTTAAATCGACCAGTCCTGAATTTCCCAGTTATGTTCTTGGGCCAGTTTTTCAAGACGATCATCAGGGTTTACTGCAATTGCATGCGTTGCATATTCAAGTAAAAAACGGTCATTAATTGAATCGGAATACGCCCAAGACTCAGACACGTTACGGCCTTCCAACCATGCATCTAGACGTGCAAGTTTGCCTTTTTGATAACACGCTAAACCAGCAACTTTACCCGTATATTTTCCGTCAGCCACTTCAGCATTGGTTGCTAAAATTTCAGTAATCCCAAATTCACGGAAAATCGGCGCAGTAATAAAATCACTTGTTGCAGTAATACCCACAATGGTATGGCCTAAATCTTGATGTTTTTTGATTGCGTCAAAACCTTTTGGACGCATTTGCGGACGAATGACTTTTTGCATGAACAATTGGTGGAGCTCAGTTAAGTAGTCGTTGTCATGCTGCGTTAAAAATCCGAAAACAAATTCATTATAAGCATATGGGTCAAGTTGGCCTGCTTTGTAATCTTCATAAAATTTATCATTCATCTGACGATGATGAACCGGATCAACCAAACCTTCATTGACTAAAAATTCACCCCAAGAATGGTCTGAATCGGTATTTAACAAGGTATGGTCTAAATCAAACAACGCCAGTTTCATGAAAATTCTCGTTTAAACTGAAATTTAAGAAAAAAAATGTAAATCTATCTCCGCTAGTCGATAGAAATTCGTTAAGATCGTAGCAATTTAAACATTTTACTTTGATCTTTTCGAGCTGGACATAAAAAAGTGTTTGTCCCCGTGATTAAAGTCAACGATATAGACAATATTTAGGTAGCCAAATGATCGACTCAGAAGGTTTCCGACCGAATGTCGGGATCATTTTGGCAAACGATGATGGACAGGTTTTATGGGCAAAGCGCATTGGTCACAATGCTTGGCAATTTCCACAAGGAGGCATCCAGTTTGGAGAAACCCCTGAACAGGCACTTTTTCGAGAACTGAGAGAAGAAATCGGCTTATTGCCCGAACATGTCCAGATTATTGCGCAAACCAAAGGATGGCTGCGTTATCGTTTGCCACATCGGTACATTCGGTCAGACTCTGACCCCGTATGTATCGGACAGAAACAAAAATGGTTTTTACTGAAGTTAACTGCGCCTGCAAAAAATATTCAGTTAAACCTCTCCGACCCGCCCGAATTCGATGAATGGCAGTGGGTTAGCTATTGGTATCCTCTTGGACAAGTGGTGAACTTCAAGCGTGATGTTTATCGTAAAGCCATGGTGGAGTTGTGTACACAGTTGCCGATGCAACAATTACCCTAAAAATCATTTATCTAGCAAATGATTTTTATTAAAAGTGCTGTTATAAATACATTCATAGTCTAAAAAAATACTGGAGTATACATCCATGTCAAACATGCAACTCGACACTCTACGGCGCATTGTCCAAGAGGTTAATGCGTCCGTCAGTTTGCATGAATCATTAGACATCATGGTTAATCAGGTTGCTGAGGCCATGAAAGTGGATGTTTGTTCTATTTATTTACTCGATGAACGCAATCAGCGTTATGTATTAATGGCCTCTAAAGGCTTAAATCCAGAATCTGTAGGTCATGTTTCTTTGCAACTCGGTGAAGGCTTGGTTGGTCTGGTCGGGCAGCGTGAAGAAATTGTTAACCTTGACAATGCGCCAAAACATGAGCGTTTCTTGTATCTACCAGAAACAGGCGAAGAAATTTATAACTCATTCCTTGGCGTACCAGTTATGTATCGTCGTAAGGTTATGGGTGTTTTGGTTGTCCAAAACAAACTTCCTCAAGATTTTAGTGAAGCTGCCGAGTCCTTTTTAGTTACGCTGTGTGCTCAGCTTTCTGGCGTTATTGCTCATGCTCATGCAGTAGGTAATATTGACGTATTTCGTAAGCCGAGTAATGGCCCTGCCTATAAAACCTTCCAGGGTGCTTCAGGTGCAGGTGGCGTTGCTTTAGGTCGTGCTATTATTTTATATCCGCCTGCCGATTTGGGTTCTGTGCCTGATCGTGAAGCAGAAGATATTAGTGATGAACTTCGAATTTTAGATCAAGCCATTTCATCAGTACGTTCAGAGATTCGTTCTCTGGATGAAAAAATGCATGATTCACTCATGGCCGAAGAGCGCGCTTTATTTAGTGTTTTCTTAAGAATGCTAGATGAAAATGCATTACCAGCAGAAATTAAAGAACTTATCCGTGATGGACATTGGGCACAAGGTGCAGTACGTCGTGTCATTGAAAAACACACTGCCCTTTTTGCACAAATGGAAGACGACTATCTTCGTGAGCGAGTTTCTGATCTTAAAGATTTAGGGCGACGTATTTTAGCTTCTTTGCAAGAAGAAGACTCTAGCCATCGTGACCTGAGTCCGGACAGTATTTTAATTGGTGAAGAAATTAGTACTGCTGCTCTCGTTGAGTTGCCAGTAGACAATATTGCAGCGATTGTGACATCCGAAGGTGCAGCCAACTCACATATGGTGATTGTTGCTCGTGCATTAGGTATTCCAACCGTAGTTGGTGTAACTGAACTGCCAGTGAACACACTTGATGATGCAGAAATGATTGTGGATGCCTATCAGGGCCGTGTTTTTGTAAACCCTCCACGTCGTTTACGTCAACGCTATAAAGAAATTCAGAAAGAAGATGAACAAATCGCAAAAGATCTCAAACAATACGAGACCAAAGAAGCGATTACTCCAGATGGTGTGTCTGTTCAGCTCTATGTGAACACGGGCCTCATGATTGACGTAGTACGCGGAGTACAACGTGGTGCTCAAGGCGTAGGTCTATACCGAAGTGAAATTCCATTCATGTTACGGGAACGTTTCCCAGGTGAAGAAGAACAACGCGCAATCTACCGTCAACAATTGAGCCATTTCGCCAACAAACCTGTGGTGATGCGAACTCTGGATATTGGTGCTGATAAAGACTTGCCGTATTTCAGTATTGAAGAAGAAAACTCGGCATTAGGCTGGCGCGGTATTCGTTTCACGCTTGATCATCCTGAGATTTTCTCGTCACAAATTCGCGCCATGCTCAAAGCCAGTATTGGTTTAAATAATTTGCATATTTTATTGCCAATGGTCACTACAGTCAGTGAAGTAGAAGAAGTACTTTATTTACTTGAGCGTGACTGGATTGCAGTGCAAGAAGAAGAGCAAGTTAAAATTACCAAACCAAAAATTGGAATTATGGTTGAGGTGCCGAGCGTACTGCTACAAATTGATGAGTTTGCCGAACTCGTCGATTTCTTCTCGGTCGGTTCAAATGACTTAACCCAGTATTTACTTGCAGTTGACCGTAATAATCCACATGTGGCAAACGTTTACTCACACTTTCACCCATCCATTCTACGTGCGCTAACCCGCTTAGTTAAAGAATGTCATGAATACAAAAAACCTATCAGTATTTGTGGTGAGATGGCAGGTGATCCATTATCAGCAATTCTGCTCATGGCGATGGGCTTCAATACCCTTTCGATGAGTTCGAGTAACATTTTGCGAGTAAGAAAAGCAATTTGTCATGTCCCTATGACAGATGCACAAAAATTGCTGGATGATGTCATGAAAATGAATAATCCACTCATCGTGAAAAGTTGGCTTGAGTACTATTTTAAAACTCACGGTTTAGCTGATATGGTGAAATCGAATCGAATCGTAAATGTTTAATATATAAACAATAAAGGAGAGCAATGCTCTCCTTTATTCATTTGAGATCGCTTCTACTACAACTCAATATAAAAAATTTCATCTCACTATTGCCGCCATCTTAATCTATTAAATAAACATATAATCGGTTTTTTAAATCAATATTGACAGTTTAATCCATTTGAAAAATAAGACTCCTACTCCTAGTATATTTACAGAGCGTTATTAAAAGATCTTACGTTGTTCCAACAATTGAAGAGGTAATTCTATGCATCGTTATTTACAAGTTTCATCTTATTTTTCCTCTTGTTTTTTAACCTTCATGCAGTAAATTGGAGGAATAACAAGTAAAGGAATCTGATGCATTATTAAATAAAAAATAATGGCCGACATCTCAGTGAAAAGACTTTTAAACGGTTTCTCTCACCATTTGTTCTCCCA
The DNA here is from genome assembly GCF_000581275.1 of Acinetobacter sp. 809848. Lineage (NCBI taxonomy): Bacteria > Pseudomonadati > Pseudomonadota > Gammaproteobacteria > Moraxellales > Moraxellaceae > Acinetobacter > Acinetobacter sp. 809848. The sequence goes on along the minus strand of NZ_JEXG01000008.1, from coordinate 89,093 downwards.
TTTCTTTATTTAGTAAACATGAGTTTTTAAACCAGAAGTCCAGGAAAATGAGCCCTAACATTTTACGAAGAGCTCAATAATTATTACCCAGAGAGAATATAACCATGTCAGACGAATCAAAATGCCCTTTTTCAGGCCATAAATCAAAATCAGAGGTAACGGTCGGTGGTGGCACGCCTAGTTTACACTGGTGGCCAAAACAACTACGCGTCGACCTACTCAACCAACATTCAGAACGCTCTAATCCACTCGGTAAAGAATTTAATTACCGTCAAGAATTTAAAAAACTCGACTACTACACCCTCAAAGCTGATATCAAAAATGTATTAACCGATTCTCAAGATTGGTGGCCAGCCGATTGGGGAAATTATACAGGCTTATTTATTCGATTAGCATGGCATGCTGCCGGTACATATCGCATGGGCGATGGTCGTGGTGGTGCTGGTCGTGGTCAACAACGTTTTGCGCCATTAAATAGTTGGCCTGACAATGCAAGCTTAGATAAAGCACGCCGCTTATTATGGCCAGTTAAACAAAAATACGGTCAAAAAATATCGTGGGCAGATTTATTTATTCTTGCTGGAAACATCGCACTTGAATCTTCAGGTTTCCGCACCTTCGGTTTTGGTGCAGGTCGTGAAGATGTTTGGGAACCAGACAACGATGTAAACTGGGGCGATGAAAAAGAATGGTTAGCTCATCGCAACTCTGAAGCATTGGAAGGCAGCAATCTAGCTGCAACCGAAATGGGTCTAATTTATGTAAACCCTGAAGGCCCACAAGCCAGCGGTGACCCTAAATCAGCTGCACCATTTATTCGCGCGACTTTCGGTAATATGGCAATGGATGATGAAGAAATTGTTGCCTTAATCGCAGGCGGTCATACTTTAGGTAAAACTCACGGCGCTGCCTCTGCTGACCATGTTCAGGCTGATCCTGAGGGAGCATCAATTGAACAAATGGGCTTTGGCTGGTCAAACAGTTTTGGCACTGGTGTGGGTAAAGATGCAATCACCTCAGGTTTAGAAGTGATTTGGTCACAAACACCAACACAATGGAGCAATTACTTCTTTGAAAACCTATTCAAATACGAGTGGGTACAAGAGCGCTCACCTGCTGGTGCAATTCAATGGGTAGCAGCAGATGCTGAGGCAATCATTCCAGATCCATTCGACCCATCAGTTAAACGTAAGCCAACAATGCTTACTACAGATTTGACCTTACGTTTTGATCCTGAGTTTGAAAAGATCTCTCGTCGTTTCCTTAACGATCCACAAGCATTTGCCAATGCTTTTGCTCGCGCTTGGTTCAAATTAACTCACCGTGATATGGGGCCAAAAGCACGTTATTTAGGTCCTGAAGTTCCGGCTGAAGACTTAATCTGGCAAGACCCATTACCTGCTGCCAGCGCTATACCATCTGCTGCTAGCATAGATGATGCAAAAGCAAAAATTGTTGCATTAGGATTATCTGCTGGTGAGCTAGTTTCCCTTGGTTGGGCTTCGGCATCCACGTTCCGTGGTGGAGACAAGCGTGGCGGTGCAAATGGTGCACGTATTGCTTTATCGCCACAACGTGAATGGGACGTAAATAAAAAAGCAGTTGAGACTTTAACTAAAATTGAAGAACTCAAAGCTTCTACTCAATTATCATTAGCTGATTTAATCGTGCTTGCAGGTAATGTTGGTGTAGAACAAGCTGCTCAAGCGGCAGGTTTCAACATTAGCGTTCCATTTGCCCCTGGTCGTGTTGATGCAATACAAAGTCAAACTGATGTCGAATCTTTCCAATTATTGCTCGGCCTTGCCGATGGTTTTAGAAACTGGAAAAAAGAGGGTGTCAGTGCAACAACTGAGGCATTATTAATTGATAAAGCACAACAACTGACTTTGACTGCACCAGAGTTAACTGCATTGATTGGTGGCTTACGTGTACTGGGCACCAACTGGGATGGCTCACAACATGGTGTATTCACTCAGCAAGTTGGTGTACTCAGCACAGACTTCTTTACGAATTTACTCGACATGTCTACTGCATGGGCACCTGTTGACTCAACAAGCGAAGTCTTTGAAGGCAAAGATCGTAAAACAGGCGCAGTAAAATTTACCGCAACACGTAATGATTTAGTTTTCGGTTCAAACTCAATCTTACGTGCATTAGCCGAAGTTTATGCTCAGGCAGATGGTAAAGAAAAATTTGTTCAAGACTTTGTTGCTGCATGGACTAAAGTCATGAATCTTGACCGTTTTGACTTAGCTTAATTTAAGTCAAAATAGTAAAAAGCCAGTTCACTTTGAGCTGGCTTTTTTAATATCAAGCATCGTTTTTTAAACAGTCAGTTTGTGTCCTTCCCGAATGCAGTAAAAGGGATTAGCAAGCTTTGATGAAGCTTTAATTGCCTGCGCTAGAGCATGCTCTGGGTCTTCTCGGTCTTCATCAGTCAACTGGAAAGTTCGATAGTGAATCGCAATAGAACGATGAGCCTGTAAATCAAAGTGCGCATGTAGCGCATCTTGCGGGTTCATATGAACATAGCTCATCAATTCACGTGGCTCATACGCACCTATTGGAAGTAAGGCAACTCGTGGTGCGCCATAACGAGCATGTATTTGCTTAAAATGACCCGCATAACCGGTATCACCCGCAAAGAAACAATGACCTGTTTTAGCCACGACCGAAAAGCCGCCCCAAAGTGCCTTATTCTGGTCGCGCAAACCACGACCTGAACCATGCTGTGCAGGTGTATAGATTATTCTTAATTCGTGATAAGGAATTTCTTGCCACCAATCCATCTCAATGACATGGAACTCTTTAGGTAGATAAAAACCATTCCCGAGTCCAGTGTAAATTGGCATTGCGAATTTTTTATGTAGCCATTCAAGTGTTGCCAAGTCCATATGGTCATAATGATTATGACTGAGCAAAACTCCATGAATCGTCGGTAATTGTTCTAGTGCAAAACCTGCTGGGCATACACGGCGTGGGCCACGCCCTTGTGAAGGACTTGCATAATCACACCACACTGGGTCGGTAATAAAGTTATAAGGACCAATCTGAACCAATACCGTTGCATGCCCAACGAACCAGACTTGCCAATCATCCAGATCTGCCTGAGGTCGATTTTGCGGCAAAGCTACAGCCGTATTTACACGAGTTTCATATTCATTTTGAATATCCACTTTCCATGTAAAAGACTCACGCGTAACTAACCAACGCAATAACTCTTTTGAGCCACGAGCAGGTGACTTAGGCTGTTGATTATAAAAACGTGTATCCGTTTCATGCCCAGACTCGGGATGACAAAAAGGAGGTTTTATCCATGTATGCGTCCAACAGGACTGAGTCGGCAATTGATATGTTAATGTCGGCTTGTCTTTCATGGGCTTTTCTATGTTTTAGCATCAGCAGAATGGATGTGATCAGGTTTCTATCTTAACGATTAAAACAAATTAAGCTATGGCACTTACACTTATTTATCATATAAATATCCATTTTATCGTGGTCATAGCCAACCTAAGTTAAATTAGAGTGCCATAAAAAGCACTTAGATGTGTTGAGTTTATGCGTCAGTAATTACCATTCTTACTAAGACTTCTTGTATAACATAACAATTAGAAGATGCCGAAAGCCGCTATAGAACCTGTCTATTTCATCTTTGTCGCCCGTAATTTTTAACTTAAGATTCTTGTGTGCAATGAAAACAATATATTTAGTAACAATTAGATTTGAGTAGATGTTAGCGACCTATAGGTTATAAATTTATTTTATTATTCTAGTTTTTGCATAATATGAGAATTTCTTAAATGAATATTTAAATCCTTTAGAAAATTCTTTGATTAATTATAAATAATGTATTTATTATTTAATTATTAATATATTTTATGAATTATTTGAGCTTATATTCCCATATTAAATCTTTAATGAAAATTAAAATTCCATTTATTTTATAAATACCTAAATCACCTTCACGCTATATCTATTTATGCTTTATACTTCACTTAAATCATAGTAAGACATTTTTTGGATTAGTCTTATGGAACTACGCCATCTCCGATATTTCATTACCGTTGCTGAAGAATTAAATTTTAGTAAAGCCGCTCTTAAACTTTTTACCGCACAGCCCTCTCTTAGCCAACAAATTAAAGATTTAGAAGAAGACGTTGGTGTACGACTTTTAAACCGCACAAAACGCAAAGTTGAGTTAACAGAAGAAGGCGAAGTATTTTTAGAACATGCTCGACTCACCCTCGCTCAGGCTGAAAAAGCGGTCGCTATGGCACGACAAGTTTCTAAGGCTAAACAGCAATTGTTACGTATCGGTTTCGTTCCCATCGCAGAAATGAAAATTTTCCCTTATGTACTTCCTAATCTTCGACTACAACACCCCGACCTTACTATTGAACTATCTAATTTAAACAATACTGAACAGCTTAAAGCCTTAAAAAAAGGAGAGCTGGACATTACGTTTACCCGTGAAAATACAGATAGTGATGAAATACAAAGCCAATTTGTTTTAACTGAACCCCTGATTTTCTTACTTCCTAAAAATCATCCACTTGCTCAATATGATCGAATCCCAGTCCATGCTTTACAAGGTATTGACTTTATCATTCCGGCAGCCGAACAATCACAAACCTTACATAACACCATTTTAGATTTCGCTAAAACTCATAACATCGAACTGAATATTGTTCAAAAAGCAGACAGCATATTGTTCAACATTAACTCTCTTGGTTCTGGATTAGGCTGTACAATTTTACCTGCCTATGTTGCGCCTTTAGGCATCAAAAACACGATAGTTCGTCCACTTGATGTCGACTTACCAACACTTGATTTATTCGTAAACTATCGTAAAAACTCACAGTCTTTAGGCGTTCAAAAATTCATTGACCAGCTCACTAAAGTATTTCATTTAGATAAAAACTTAAACCACGCTTAATTATTACGAATAATTTTATTATTAAGCGCATGATTAATAAGATCATCTTTATAAAAAAGTATAAATAAATATTCCTTTTATTTATTTTATACTTTTTATAAACAGTTTAATCCACGGTAATGTCCTATTTTACCTAATAGGTAAAATTAAATATCTCATGAATATAAATGAAAAGAATTGAAATAAAATCCATATAAAACCATATATTATTTTCACCATTTAATAAAAAATAATATATTTCCCGTGTAATAAAGGAGACTAGGAAAATGGTTGGCGTATTTCAACATCTAGGACGTAGTGTACAAAACCGCCCACATTTCTTTATTGCTTTATTCATAGGTATTGTCACAGCCGGTATTTTGACATGGTTAACATCATGGAAGTGGTCAACTATTTTATTAGTCAGCTGGAATGCTTCCGTTAGCATATATTTACTACATGTTTGGCAACTCATGAAAAGTGCCGACCATTCACAAATGCAACAGCAAGCTAAAAAACAAGATGAAAGCAAATGGGTCATTATGCTGATTGTTTTATTAGCATTAATCATGTGTTTGGTTGCTATTCTAATTCAACTGTCACAACTCCCTTCCGACAGTTCTGCAAAGTTAGGTCATGTGGCTTTAGCTTTACTCACCATTGTGTCTGCATGGCTTTTTATGCATACCGTTTTTGCTCTACATTATGCCCATGATTTTTATATGGCTTTATCTAGAAATGAGGAAAATGGAGGGTTAGATTTCCCTGGTACAAAACAGCCAACTTATCCTGATTTTCTATATTTTAGTTATATTATTGGTACTTCTGCTCAAACTGCGGATGTGTCAATTACCACCAAGCACATGCGTCTTTTAAACTTATTTCACGCTGTGTTGTCTTTTGGATTTAATACCACCATTTTAGCGATTTGTATTAACGTTGCTGCTGGCTTTCTTACCAATTAAAACCTTTATTTGAAAACAAAAAAGCCACCCCTTTGGGTGACTTTTAAGAATATTAGGTTTACAGCAGTTGCCCCATAGTACTTTGTTTTAAGCCTTCACGCTGTTTGATTGTTTCAACATAACGGGTAATAGCAGGATGTGATTCAATCGCATTCATTTTTAACTGCCATAAAAGCATTGCTCCCACACTTATATCTGCTGCGGTAAATTGCTCACCACATACATACGGATTCGCTTCACTCAATCCTTGAACTAAAGCTTGATAAGCATCGTTGTAATCGCCATAGCCAACAAACATTTTTTGCTCAGGTGATATTTCTATTCCTAAAGCTTTATCAACACCCGCAGCTTCCCAAGGGCCCGCCATCACAAATAACCAACGATAGTACAAACCACGTTTCGGATCATCTAAAGCAGGAGCCAAACCTTTATCACTAAACTTATCAGCCAAATAAGCACAGATTGCACCCAACTCATAAATCACGACATCGCCATCTACCAATACCGGTACTTTTCCAAAAGGATTAAGTTTTAGATATTCAGGCGATTTCATCTCGGTCTTATATGCGACTTCAATTCGTTCACATTCAACACCTAACTCGACCAAAAGCCAGTCAATAACTACACCACGTGACTCTTTGTTAGTATAAAGTTTAAGGCTCATTCTTATTGCTCCTTGTTTATCGTAGTTCCTAGTTTACAAATAACTTTTGTCAGTTTTTGTCAGTAGTCCTTTGCATTTCTTGTTTCCACCATCTTTGAAACAGATGTTTTTTAAATTCAGGATATATTTCCTCACTCATTTGCAAGTCATGGATACGATCTATCCGAAAATGGCGAAATGCCTGCCGTAATTCACACCAAGCAGCAAGTACAACTTTGTCATGTAAATACCCTAAAGCAAAAGGCCAAAGTGAACGTTCACTTAACCGTTTTTGCTCATCGCAATAATCGACTTTTATTTTTACTTGTTTACGAATCGCTAAACGTACTTGTTCTACTAAAGCTTCATCAACCGGATGCCAGTAATGTGTAACGCCTAGCGTCATGTCATCGATCAAATATTTCCGGTGCTCAGGTAGAACTGCATAAAGTTTAGAATAGATTGAAACGGCTGCCGATTTCATTGCCTGATCTGGAACGTCTTTCAACCACTCTAAAGCTAAAAATAGAGCTTCGGCTTCATTCTCATTAAAAGTAACTGGTGGTAATAAGATGTCTTCTTTAAGCTGAAAACCCAAGCCTGCTGAGGCATCAATTCTTACACCTTGCTCACGTAAGCTATCAATATCTCGATAGACACTTCGAACACTAATTCCCATGCGTTCAGCCAAGACTTGTGCTGTGATTGGGTAACGGGCTTCACGGAGCTGTTGTAAAAGATTTAATAGACGAATTGAACGGCTCATTTTTCTCTTCTTATTGTTTTGTTATTCAGCTTAAAAAAAGAGGGAACGTATTCCCTCTTTAATACTATTTCAATTTAAGCGACATCTACAGTAGGTAACTGAGTATACCCTCTCAAAAAGCTGTGAAGCTCTTGTACATCTTTAGCAATCGTTAAAGGTTGAAACTTTTGCAGAACTTCAACCGAATGTACGCCATAGCCTACTCCGATACGCGGCATCCCTAAACGCTGTGCCATCTCAAGATCATAGCTGCTGTCACCAATCATGACTGCTTGCTCAACACTCACTCCAGTGACTGTTAAAATTTCTTGCAGCATGAGCGGATCTGGTTTTGAACGTGTTTCGTTGGCTGCCCGAGTCACATCAAAAAGATGAGTACTTTGTGTTTTTGCGATTACACGGTCTAACCCACGGCGGTTCTTACCTGTCGCTACAGCAAGTTTTAAACCTTGGGCTTTTAAATCATGGAGTAGTTCAGAAATACCCTCAAACCATGCATCACTAGTCGAGTTCGCGATATAGTGATCACCATATACCTTTAAGATCGAGTCATGCAATTCTGGCGCTTCTGGAAATAAGGTCTGCATCACCTCAGGCAAGCCTAAACCGATAATACTTTTTGCGGCTTCATCGCTTAGAGGCAGTTCATGTTGCTCTGCTGCATGTTGTAAGCTGGCAACAATCTGGCCAACAGAGTTATATAAAGTTCCATCCCAGTCAAAAATAACTAATTCGGTTTTCAGACTCATTTTGCTACTCTCAAAGCCTTTAATAACTGGGTCATGTCTTCTGGTAACGGCGCTTCAATCGGTGGATAACCCGGAATATCTAAACGCATCGCGTGTAAACATAAACGTCGTGCCTGCGGACCTGAGTACTCAGTGGAGTGTCCATATTTATCATCACCCAACAACGGATGTCCAATACTTAAGCCATGGACACGAATTTGATGGGTACGACCTGATAACGGCGATGCATGAACCAAAGTGGCATTTTTAAAACGCTCTGCAACAACCCATTCGGTTTTACTTGGCTTACCTTCTTTGGACACACGTACACGACGCTCGCCATTGGCTAACTCGTAACGAAATAGAGGAGCATCAATGAGTTGTTTATCGAGACTCACCTGACCTTTTACAATTGCCGCATAAGTCTTACGAATTTTGTGCTCACGCAACATATCTTGTAGCAGCTTTAAAGTACTACGTTTCTTGCTAATCATGACCAGCCCAGAGGTGTCACGGTCGATGCGGTGAATTAGTTCTAAATATTTTTTACCTGTCGCTGCGCGTAAAGCCTCAATCAAACCATATGCCACACCACTACCACCATGTACAGCAATACCTGACGGTTTATTGATGACTAACAGACCTTCATCTTCATAAACCACACGGCTGAGTAGACTCTGTGCTACACTATCACTCACAGGAGCAGCGGTTTCATCCTTTTGTTCATAGCGAATAGGTGCAACACGAATCTGATCTCCAATCTCTAATTTGGTCTCAGCTTTAATACGTTTTTTGTTTACTCGAACCTGACCTTCACGAATCAAACGATAAATACGACTCTTAGGTACACCCTTTAAACGCGAAAACAGGAAATTATCAATTCGCTGTCCTGCTTGATGTTCATCCACCTCAAACCAAGTGACACTTTGCCATTGCTGTGTAGAATTCATACTAATATTTAAACCTGAAATTTTGCTAAATTTGATTAATAAATGACCGATTAGCTTAGTTTTTTCACAAGAAATCTAAGCTTAGCCCATAGGCAGATGCTGCAAGGTTTGATATAGTCAGCGCACGGATACCGCCGTAAGTGAACATCTAATAGGGAATTTCCCTGATTGAAACCTCAATCAAAATGATGCTTTCATCACCAGCTCGGATTGGTCCTAAAGAATTATGCCGACGCCGAAGGCTTATTATATCGGCAAAATGACAAACTGTTGCGTTTAATTCAGTTTGTTCAAAAAAATATGTTACCAACTCTAGTTGGTTATGGAACGTAAACTGATACACATCAGACAAATCGCTCCTTAATGTTGCCTTCAGGCTAAAGCGTTGATGCATTGGAACTGCCGAAAGCACCGATACGATGAGCATTCCGTATCAAACTTCCAAAAAGAAGTCACTTCGCGCCCAATGACAGTGAAAGTCATTAACCAATGCACCGCTCACCCGCCAGTGAAGCACTAAGGAAGTCCGATTTAAAGGTTGAAGCAGTATTGCCTACATCACAGACGAGAATCGAAGCTAAGGCTAAATGTAGCCGGTAACAGATGACTCAGACCACAAATATTTTGAGATCTGGGAAATGATCCGTCATGTTCGATGTTCGTTCAGAACCTTTAAGTTTGTGCGATATGTTTGTGTGGGTCACTATTAGGTGTCACACCCATGAAACGTATGTTGATTAATGCAACTCACGCAGAAGAAGTCCGCGTTGCACTTATCACTGGTAATCGTCTTTACGATTTTGATTTAGAGAATCGTACCCGAGAACAGAAAAAATCCAATATCTATAAAGGCCATGTAACCCGCGTAGAACCATCTTTAGAAGCTGTTTTTGTTGAATACGGCGCAGGCCGTCAAGGCTTCTTGTCTATGCGCGAAATTGCTAATAGTTATTTCCAAGCAGACCCACGACAAACTTCAAACATTCGTGAACTTATCACTGAAGGTACTGAATTACTTGTTCAAGTCGAAAAAGAAGAACGTGGCAATAAAGGTGCAGCCCTTTCTACCTTTATTTCACTTGCAGGACGTTATTTGGTTCTTATGCCAAACAACCCGAAAGGCGGCGGTATTAGCCGTCAAATTTCAGGTTCTGTACGTGAAGAATTAAAAGAAATTCTAGCTTCTTTAAATTTACCACGTGGTATGAGCGTTATTGTACGTACCGCTGGTATTGGCCGTACCCAAGAAGAATTACAGTTAGACTTACAGCATTTGCTTGATCTTTGGACTCAAATCCAAGGTACAGCGAGCTCTGGTCCTTCTCCAATGCTAGTTCATCAAGAAGCTGGTGTTGTTACTCGTGCTATCCGCGATTATTTACGTGATGATGTTGCAGAAATCTTAATTGATAGCGAACAGGCTTATAACGAAGCTTATAACTTTGTTAAAGCAGTGATGCCTCGTCAATTAGACAAACTTAAAACTTATACTTTAAATGAGCCATTATTTGCTCATTTTGGTATTGAAAGCCAAATTCAAACTGCTTATGAACGTGAAGTAAAACTTCCTTCTGGCGGTTCAATTGTGATTGACCAGACTGAAGCTTTAGTTTCAATCGATATTAACTCTGCGAAATCGACTCGTGGACATGACGTTGAAGAAACTGCGCTGAATACTAACTTAGAAGCAGCAGAAGAAATTGCTCGCCAACTTCGTCTTCGTGACATTGGTGGTTTAGTTGTAATCGACTTCATCGATATGACTAAAGAGCGCAACCAACGTATGGTTGAAGCAAAACTTCGTGAAGCAACACAAAGCGATCGCGCACGTATTCAGTTTGGCCAACTTTCTCGTTTTGGCTTAATGGAAATGAGCCGTCAACGCTTACGTCCATCTCTTGAAGAAGCAACAGGTTATGTGTGCCCTCGCTGTCATGGTACAGGCATGGTTCGTGACTTACGCTCACTTTCGCTTTCTATTATGCGTAAAGTAGAAGAGATCGCGCTTCGTGAACGTCATGGTGAAGTACAAGTAGAAGTACCTGTTGAAATTGCAGCATTCTTACTCAATGAAAAACGTCATAGTCTTGTTTATTTAGAACAAACTTCTAGTGTTCGTGTGACTGTTTTACCTCACCCGCACTTAGAAACCCCTCACTACGAAATTCAGTACAATCCAGATGGATTTGCACCATCTAGCTACGAACGTACTGAAGCAACTCGTTCAAGTGAAAAAGAGTTAGGTTATGAATCTTCTGAATGGCATTTAGAAGAAGCCGATCATGGCCATACTCATGCAGCCCCTGCTGCCAATAACGCAGCCAACCAAAAGAAAGCAAATCAAGCGGCTCAACCTGCTGCTCAGGCAAGCGCTCAAAAAGCAGCAAGCCCATGTGCATGGTTAGAAAACCTTTTTGTTCAAAAACAAGCTCAAACAGTTGATCAATCTCGCTCAGCACAAAATGCTGCTGCCGCAATTGAACAAATGGTGAATACTGGCGCTGTTAGCCGTGGGCAGTTTGGACAAGTTGTAGCACCAGCAGTTGCTGAAGTTACTTCGGCTCCATCTAACAATGCTTATATTTCTCAATCTCCTGTTAAGCAGGAAGCACGTGAGAATGTTGAAAAAGACGATAAAGTACAACAGCAGCGTCCAAACAACAAAAAACGTAAGCACAAAGAGCAACGTGAACAACATCAACATCACCACAATCAAGAACCACAGCAACAACAGGTTCATGAAGAAGTTGTACAGTTATCACGCCAAGAGCAACGTGAATTAAAACGTCAACAAAAGCGTCAACAGCAAGATCAGCCGCATGCGCAACATCAAAATGATGGGCAACAAGCTGAACATGCTGTACCGCGTCGTGACCGTAATAATCAACAACGTCCAAACCGCCCGAATCGCCACCGCGATCCAAGCGTATTAAATGAAAATCAAAATACGCCAGCACCAGCAGTTGTTGATGAAAAACAAATTAAGGTTGATTTGATTGATGCTCCACAGCATGAAGTCATGAATACAGCCTTAGTCATCAATGTTGATCAAGCACAAAGCGAAATTATTGCTTTAACGCCTGAGCAACCTGTTGAACGCACTGAAAAAGCACCTGTTGTTGAAGCTACTCAAGAATCAGCTCCAGCACCAGTTGTGGCAGTGGAAGAGACGGTAACTCCTGAAGCAGAAGCTCCTCAACCAAAGGCTGAGAAAACTCAACCGCAAGTTCAACGTGCAAGTAATGATCCTCGTATGCGTCGCCGTGAACAACGCAATGCAAAACGTGCTAAAGCTGCTGCACCATCAATTGCCCCATCGCAAATTCCAACGTTGGCGCAATATACAATTGGTAGCTTGATCCGTCATGTTTACGGTGAAGACTGCACAGTACTGATTGAACAGTTTGGTTTAGTTCCAACATTCAATCGTGCATTGCAGAAATTTGCAGAGCAATATGCAAGTACTCTAGTAACTGAAGTTCCAGCGGAAGCTGAAGACAAAAAGCCTGTTACTCGTGATGCTGAGCTTCCAAGCAACAAGCCTTCACAAGAAGCAGAACCTGCACCAGTACTTGCGTTGACGCCACCAAAAGAAGCGACACCACGTGTTGCTAATGACCCACGTGAACGTCGTCGTCTAGCGAAACTTGCTGCTGAACAAGCTTTTGAGCAAGTCAAACAACAACATTCTGCAACAGAAGAAGCTGCACCTGTAGCTGAGTCTGTAGAACAAACTGTTGTTGTTCCTACTGCTGAAGCACAAGTACCTGCTGAATCAAAACAGCAACCGCTTGAGCTTGATCAGGAAACTGAAGTAGCAGCTAGCGTAGAAACACCAACTGAAACTGTAGTTGAAGCTCCAGTTGCAAAACAGCCAAAAGCAGCTGCAAAAGCCAAAGCAGCTACAGAACAAGCTGTAGAGCCAACTGAAGCTCCTGCCGAGAGTGAATCAGAAGATTCTAAAGCTGATAAGGACAAACCAAGTCGTCCTCGTCGCCCTCGCGGTCGTCCACCAAAGAAAGCAAATCCTGTAGCTGAGTAAATCATTTGCTCAATTGCAGCTAATTTAAACAAACCTAGTCATTTCGATGACTAGGTTTTTTTTGTTATTTTTAGCCAATTAGGTTGATTGCACTAGAAGAAACGTTTTAAAAGCATGGTGAACCATGAAAATACTGTACTTTTGCCAACACAACCTTTTTGGATTGATCGAAAAATAAATAGGATTGATATGAGCCAGACAACACAGACCGATATCATTACGCTTGGGGATGTTGCCACCAGACTTCCTAGCTTCATTCCCAAAGTACCCCATATCCTGAATGGTCTTAAACAGGCTTATTTAAGAACAGCAAATACACCAACTGGTTTAGGTGTAGCTTTTGAGAAAGCTGTTAAGCGAAATCCGAAAGGTATTGCTTTATTATTTGAAGATCAAAGTTACTCATACGAAGCTTTAAATGAATGGGCTAACCAGATTTCTCACTATTATTTATCTCTCGGCGCACGTAAAGGTGATGTGATTGCCGTAATGGTTGAGAACCGTTCTGAGCTTATTGCCACTATTGTAGGCTTAGCTAAAATTGGGGTAACTATTGCGCTTGTAAATACATCTCAAGTCGGTAAAGTTCTCGCTCATAGTGTCAACCTTGTAAAACCAATTGCAGTCATTGCGGGCGAAGAAGTCCGTGCTGCAATCGATGAAATTCGTCAAGACTTAGATGTTCCTAAAGACCGTTTCCATTGGTTTGCAGATCAGGCTACTCGTCAAAATGCCGGAACAGCACCTCAAGGTTATGCCAATCTTGCAATAGAAATTGATCAATTCCCGAAATTCAATCCATCGACCACACACTCTGTTCATGGTAATGATGGTCTGTTTTATATTTATACTTCGGGAACAACAGGATTACCAAAAGCAGTTATTTTTAAACATAGTCGCTGGACACTCGCATATGGCACTTATGGCCACATTTTAAACCTTGGTCCAGATGATGTGATGTATGTAACTTTGCCGCTGTATCATGCAACAGGCGTGGTTGTTTGCTGGTGTGGTGTGATTGCAGGAAGCTCTACCCTTGCCATTCGACGTAAATATTCAACCAGTGCTTTCTGGAAAGATGTACAGAAGTTTAATGCCTCTGCAATCGGTTATGTAGGTGAACTTTGCCGCTACTTGATGGATGCTCCGACTACAGAGCTTGACCGTGCTCACCGTGTAACCAAAATGATTGGTAACGGCATGCGTCCAAACATCTGGGATAAATTCAAACAACGTTTTGGTGTTCAAGAAGTTCTTGAGCTTTATGCCTCAAGTGAAGGTAACGTTGGCTTTAGTAATATTTTCAACTTTGACAATACGGTAGGCTTCTCCCCTATGCCGTATGCAGTCATTCAATTTGATAAAGAAAAGAATGAGCCTGTACGCGATAAAAATGGTTGGTGCAAAAAAGTTAAAGCAGGTGAAGTCGGTTTACTGGTAGGCAAAATTACCAGTCGCTCTCCATTTGATGGCTATACCGACCCAGAAAAGAATAAATCTGTGATTATGCAAGATGTCTTCAAAAAAGGTGACTCATATTTCAACACAGGTGATCTTGTCCGCAATATTGGTTTCCGTCATGCCCAGTTTGTTGACCGCTTAGGCGATACCTTCCGCTGGAAAGGCGAAAATGTATCTACCACCGAAGTTGAAAACATGGTGTGTGAATATGACAAGATCGCTGAAGCTGTCGTTTATGGTGTAGAAATTCCAAATACCAATGGTCGTGCAGGTATGGCAGCAATCACACTTGCTGATGGTGCCGAGTTAAATGACGCTGATTTAACAGAAATGGTGACTGTATTTAAAAAATGCTTACCTGCTTATGCGGTACCAGTGTTTTTACGTATACAAGCTAAAGTTGAAACTACAGGTACTTTTAAGTACCAAAAGAATAAATTGAAGGAAGATGCGTTTAATCCAAGCAAAACTTCTGAACGTTTACTCGCTTTATTGCCTGGTGCAAGCAGTTACTGTGACATCACAACTGAAATTTTTGACAACATTCAGGCATATAAATACCGTTTTTAGTTCATTTTTTAGCTAAACAAGAGGAAATCGTGCTTTTTATAGGCAATCATGCAAATGTTTTTAAATTTCCTCTTGTGTTAGTTGAATAACTTGCTAAAATACGCGACATCAAAACAAAGGTGGTGTTAGAAAACTTTTAGTTATCTTGCACTTCACATTCAAATAATATTTGAATGTTTGTTCAGGGTCGTTAGCTCAGTTGGTAGAGCAGCGGACTTTTAATCCGTTGGTCCCGCGTTCGAGTCGCGGACGACCCACCACTTATCTGTTTTGAACCTATTTGGGTCGTTAGCTCAGTTGGTAGAGCAGCGGACTTTTAATCCGTTGGTCCCGCGTTCGAGTCGCGGACGACCCACCAAATTCTAAAAAGCCTCTCACTGCGAGAGGCTTTTTTTTATTGTTAATGTATTTTAGTTTTATGACTAAAAGATGACGATGCACTTCTTATATAGAACATCCCTAGTCCATTCCATAAAGATTTCTAAACGTTTAGGAATATAACTTCTATTCGGATATAAAATATTAAGTGGAAGTGATTGAGCGGTATAGGCACTTAGTACTTCAACTAAAGTTCCCTGCTCAATTTTATCCTGAACATCGTAGTATGGAAGTTGAATAATTCCCAAACCTGCAATAGCCGCTGCAATATAGGCTTCCGTATTATTTACGCTTAAAGCACTATCCATCATCACAGCTCCATCTTGATATAAGAATACGCCCTGTTTCTCTCCTACAGCCCCTCCATAGTTAATAAGTTTGTGTTGAGATAGATCTTCTAATTGTTCAGGAATACCGTACTGTTCTAAATAGTCAGCACTTGCACAGTTCACCATAATCAAGTTGCCAACAAATTTCGCAATTAAACTACTACTCTCTAAATGCCCTACCCGAACAACACAATCAATTCCTTTCTCGATTAAATCAGTAATGTCATCTGAGCTATGAAGTTGTAAATGGATATCTGGATAGCGGCTATAAAAATCGGGCAGTTCAGGAATAATCACTTGATGCACGATTCGGCTGGGCATTGAAATTTTTAGCGTGCCACGATAATGCTGCTTTTGTGCCTGTATAAGCTGTTCGAGCTGTTCATAATCAAATAACAGATTTTGACACTCAGGTAATATTCGTTGTCCATCTTGGGTAAGGCTAACTTTACGCGTAGTTCGATGAAATAAGCGTACCCCATAGTGAGTTTCTAACTGTTGAATAGCACTCGTTACTGTCGAGCGAGGTAAATCAAGCTGATTTGCCACTTCACTAAAGCTTTGTCGTTTAGCGACTTCTGTAAAAATAAAAAATTGCTGCAACCGATCCATTTAATTGTTCGTATTTTTTGAATAGTTAAACCAAACTAGCATAATTGATCAAAAATTACCGCCAATCTAGACTAAAAACACATTAAAACAAGTCATCATAGGAACAACCATCATGACAACTCATACTCTGAAAGATAAAGTTGTACTGATTACGGGCGGTGCAAAAAACTTAGGTGGACTGATTAGCCGCAGGTTTGCAGAACAAGGCGCAAAAATTGCAATTCACTACAATAGCGCTGAAACTCAAGCAGATGCAGAACAGACACTTGCAGATGTAACAGCATTCGGTGTAGATGCCGTTTTAATTCAGGCAGACCTAACGGATATTGATAATATCGAAAAGCTATTCTTAGACACTAAGCAGCATTTTGGCGGAATTGATATTGCCATTAATACAGTTGGAAAGGTTTTAAAGAAATCTTTTTTAGATACCACAGAACAAGAGTTTGATAGCATGAGCGATATCAACTCAAAAATTGCCTATTTCTTTATTCAATCGGCAGGTCGTCATTTAAATGACGGCGGCAAGATTTGTTCAATCGTGACTTCTCTTCTTGCAGCCTACACTGGACTCTATTCAACCTATGAAGGTTTAAAAGCACCTGTTGAGCATTACACACGTGCTGCATCAAAAGAATTTGGTGATCGTCAGATTTCTGTGACTGCTGTTGCACCTGGGCCTATGGATACACCTTTCTTTTATGGTCAGGAATCTGCCGAAGCAGTGGCTTACCATAAATCAGCTTCAGCTTTAGGTGGACTCACCAAAATTGAAGATATTGAACCTCTAGTTCGCTTTTTGGTAACTGATGGTTGGTGGATTACAGGACAGACTATTTTTGCAAACGGCGGCTATACCACTCGCTAAAATAAAAAAAGCCGCATCTGATGACGCGGCTTTTAGTTTGTTTAATTATAAAAACTCTTCAAGCACTGAGTTTAAGAAAATATGGCCTTGCTCCGTACAGGCTAAACGGGAAACATCATCTACCAGTAGTTTTCTAGCTCGTAGAGAAGTGAGTACTTCATTTAAGTGACCCAGGCTTAAACCTGTACGCTGCTCATATAACTCAGCTTTTACACCATCATTTAGACGTAAAGCATTCATCATAAACTCAAAAGGTAGCTCTTCTGCCTCAATCTTTTTCATTTGCAAATGTTCGGCTGGAACCTTAGCCAAATAGTCTTTTGGCAAACGAGTCTTTTGGAAACGATATACACCATCTGGTCGGGTTACTTTGCCATGTGCCCCTGCACCAATCGCAAGGTAATCACCAAATTCCCAATAATTTAAATTATGAGCTGAAGGCTGCTCTTTACGCCAAGCCGACACTTCATAATTTATAAAACCATTGGCTTTTAGATAAGCTTCACCCTGCTCTTGAATATCTTCTAACACCTCATCTTGAGGTAAAACGGGCTGCGTACGGAAGAATACGGTGTTTGGCTCAATAGTCAGTTGATACCAACTGATATGTGTCGCGCCATGCTCTACAGCCATCTTTAAATCATAAAGTGCTTGCTCTAGCGTTTGCTCAGGTAGGCCATGCATTAAATCGACATTAACTCGCTTAAAGCCTGCTTGTCGTGCCTGCTCAATTGCATCCATAGCATTGTTGACTGAATGAATACGCCCAAGCTTTTGCAAGTGCTCTGTATTAAAAGTCTGCACACCAATCGATAAACGGTTAATACCTGCTTCTAAATAGCCTGCAAACGGATCATGTTCTAGTGTTCCGGGATTTGCCTCTAGGGTGATTTCACAGCCATCTTCAAATTTGAGCAATGACTTAAGCTGTTCAAACAGCCACGCATAGCCTTTAGCAGAAATAAGTGAAGGCGTTCCACCACCAATAAATACACTATGAATTGAACGTCCCTGAGCCATCTCAACTTGAGTTTCAAAGTCGGCCACCAACGCCTTTAAATAGGTTTGCTCGAGTTCTGCCGAAAGCGCTCCATCTGGTACGGCATGCGAGTTAAAGTCACAATATGGACATTTACGCACGCACCAAGGCATATGGATATATAAAGATAAAGGAACAGAAGCAGGATTTAATACGGCCAAGGAGCAGGTCCAATTTACACAATATTTCTATTTTAACATGACTGCATCAATGGGCTTATGAAAACATACCTTAATTGCTTTAGACTGTTTTTAAACATACTTAAATATTGATAAAAATGATGAAATTCTCTAGTCAACTTTTCCTGGTCTTACCTCTAGCTATGGGAATCGGTGTTGCCATGGCTTTTCAGACTGCAATCAATGCTCAACTGCGCGAGCAACTACACTCACCGTTGCAAGCAGCTTTATTATCATTTTTCATAGGTACTATTGTTTTAGCCGTTATGGTTTTTTTCCAAAGTGCCGAAAAGCCCTCTTTAAGTGAAATATCAAATATTCCATGGCTTCTTTGGACAGGAGGATTCCTTGGGGTTTATGCAATTAGCATGAGCATTTATACTGCACCTAAACTTGGTTTTTTAACCTTTACAGGGCTAGTCGTTTTTGGGCAATTGCTCATTTCAATGTTGCTTGACCATTTTGGTTGGTTAGGTACAGAAAAGACACCTGTTACATGGCAACGGTTTCTGGGTGGCGTGATCATCTTTGTCGGTGTGTTACTCACTTTGCAACGTTAGCTTCATTTTTATATTTAAAAAGAGTACCTTTTGTGTCGAATGTCACATCTTTTCGGTCTGAATTAAAACAACTCTTCCACTTAATGCTACCGATTTTAATTACCCAGTTTGCTCAAGCGGGATTTGGGTTAATTGACACTATTATGGCTGGGCATTTATCTGCAACCGATTTAGCAGCAATTGCGGTAGGTGTGGGCTTATGGATCCCAGTCATGCTCCTGTTCAGTGGCATTATGATTGCAACTACACCTTTGGTCGCTGAAGCAAAGGGCGCAAGAAATACAGAACAAATTCCTGTCATTGTTCGTCAATCCTTATGGGTCGCCATCATTTTAGGCGTAATGGCTATGCTCATTTTGCAGCTTATGCCGTTTTTCTTACATGTGTTTGGCGTACCAAAAAGCTTACAGCCTAAAGCAAGTTTATTTTTACATGCGATTGGTTTAGGCATGCCAGCTGTGACCATGTACGCAGCCCTACGCGGTTATTCTGAGGCTTTAGGCCATCCACGTCCTGTAACGGTCATTAGCTTACTGGCCTTAGTGGTTTTAATCCCTTTAAACATGATTTTTATGCATGGATTAGGGCCAATACCTGCATTAGGTAGCGCAGGCTGTGGTTTTGCAACCTCAATTTTACAGTGGCTCATGCTAATTACTTTAGCTGGCTATATTTATAAAGCTTCGGCTTACCGTAACACGTCTATTTTTAGCAGATTCGATAAAATTAACCTGACTTGGGTAAAAAGAATCTTACAGCTTGGCCTACCCATCGGTTTAGCCGTGTTCTTTGAAGTCAGTATTTTTAGTACAGGTGCATTGGTACTTAGCCCACTAGGTGAAGTCTTTATTGCAGCGCATCAAGTTGCAATTTCAGTTACCTCTGTGCTGTTTATGATCCCGCTTTCACTTGCGATTGCCCTGACCATTCGTGTGGGAACCTATTATGGTGAAAAGAACTGGGCTTCGATGTACCAAGTCCAAAAGATTGGTCTAAGCACGGCAATATTTTTTGCCTTATTGACCATGTCTTTTATTGCTCTAGGTCGTGAACAAATTGTCTCGGTTTATACTCAAGATATAGATGTAGTTCCTGTTGCCATGTATTTACTCTGGTTTGCAATGGGTTATCAGCTGATGGATGCATTGCAAGTGAGTGCCGCAGGCTGTTTAAGAGGGATGCAAGATACGCAAGCACCGATGTGGATTACACTCATGGCATATTGGGTGATTGCTTTTCCTATCGGACTTTATTTAGCACGTTATACCCATTGGGGTGTAGCTGGCGTATGGTTAGGCTTAATTATTGGTTTAAGCATTGCTTGTGTTTTATTACTTTCAAGGCTTTATTTAAATACCAAACGTTTAAGCAAAACCTAATAAAAAAGCCGATTATTCATCGGCTTTTTTATTTTATGCAGACTTGGCTCGCGGGCTTGCTCCAATTTGCCAGACAAAGGGCAAATCGGTACGGTTTACTTCCCAATCTCCAATCACCTTTTCTTTATAGATGAGCGGATTATGTGAAGACACCGTTCGAGCATTACGCCAGAAACGGTCGAGTTGTTTGACCTGACTACTTGCTGACGCGCCCAAAGCATTAAATAATTGGCTGGTTAAATCGAGTACCAAATTAGAAATCACCACCTGTCCTTGCGCCGACTCAAGCTCTGCATCTACATTAAACTGATGTTCTTTCACCTCTAACTCACTAAAGTGACTTTCATAAGCCTTCTGCAATGCTTCAGCTGTTTTAATCGTAATTGCTAGACTTCCGTAAGCTTGAGCAGAGGCTTTACCCACCACCTGTAAAACTTGTGGGTCATGACGAACAATGTCTCCATTACCATGACTAAAAATACGTTTTCTCTCACGAATCTCCTGACTAAAAGTTTCTACTGCCGCATGTGCAATACCCGTTAAAGTTGCAAGATGGACGACTTGATAAAAAGCAGTTTGATATTTAAAACGCTGGTCAAATGGAATAAGGTGCGAAGCCGGCAAGTGAACCTGATGTACTTTTAAAGTACCGCTACCCGTCGTCTTTTGACCAAAGCCATCCCAATCATCAATCACACTCACGCCTGTTTCATGGCGATAAATAGCAGCAATCACATGGCGGTCATTTACTTCATCATAAGCAAATAAATCGATCCAGTCAGCAAAGATACTTCCCGTTGAATAGTACTTTTCTCCATTTACCACCAAGTTACCCGAAGCATCTTTGGTTACTCGTGTAACGACATCACCAATCTGTACATTTCCAACTTCGGTCCATGCATTCCCGACTAAATCACCCTGCACAAAACGCTGAAACCAGACCTCTTGTGAGTGCTCTTTATGGGCAACTAAGCGGTCTTCGACAAAAGCGAAGTGTCCACGCAAAGCTTGCACAATATTCGAGTCTGCTTGTGCTAACTCTGCTAAAAGCTGGAAAAGTTGCGGTAATGACACCCCATCTCCACCATATTTAACCGGAACACGTACCGCACCTAACTTGAGTTCTTTTAACCACTGAATCGGTTCAAAAGGCAAGATTCGTTCTTTTTCTCGCTGAATTGCACCTTGGGCAATTTTTTCAAAAACTGGGCGAAATCTACTTGCGACCTTTTCATAATCGGCGCCTACAGACAGTTCTTCTAATTCAATTTGGGTAATCGTCATCTTTATTCTCCTAATCTTATTTTTTCTTCACTTTAGCTCCATGCATGACGAGGTGGATGGATGCCATTGAGGTAGTAATTACCGACAATGTGATATTTCCAACGCACTGGATCATGCAAGGTATGAGTGCGAGCATTACGCCAATGGCGGTCCAAATTAAGCTCTGACAAGGTTGACCGTGTTCCAGACAACTCAAAAAGCTTATTCGCTGCTAAAATCGCAACTTCTGTAGTGAGTACTTTTGCTTCAGCAACCAGTAATGTCGCTTGGTTTACATGCTCTTCTGTCGTGTCGGCAATCGCCTGATCGATCGCATCTCCTGCTACATCTAATACCGCTTCTGCTGCACGCAGCTTAATTTTTAAATCACCAATATTTGCAATTGTGTAAGGGTCATCGCTGGCTTTTTCCAAACCTGAGTCGACCCATGCGCGACTATAATTTTTGACATAGTGAATTGTTTCTTCAATTGCGCCGCGTGCAATACCGGCATCGACAGCAGCTTGAATAAATTGTGAAATTGCACCTGCTGGAGTAGGACGTTCGAAAGCCTGATAAATCGGAATTAGATATTCTTCACGTACTGGAACCTGATTAAGTTCAACAGTTCCACTGGCCGTAGTTCGTTGTCCAAAGCCAGACCAGTCATTAATAATATTAACTCCTGAAGTTTCCCGAGGAACTAGCGCCGCATAAGGCTGCCCCTGTTCATTTACAGCAACAATTGGAACCCAATGCGCAAGCAATGCACCAGTTGCAAAAAACTTCTTGCCATTAATTTCATAACCGTGCTCGGTCTTTCGTAATGTGGTAGTGAGGTCAGCCACCGTTTTGCTATGCTTTTCTGAAAAGGCATTGCCAAAACGAATTCCCCTCAACACTAAGTTAAAGAAAAACTGTTGTTGTTCTGGGCCTGCATCAAGGCGTAAATGTTCAATAAAAGCTAAATGGTTTTGAGGAAGCTGTGCAAGAGATGGATCAACACTCGCAATTGTTTTGATGACCTCAGCCAAGGTTCGATATTTAACTTGGGCACCACCAAATTGCTTGGGAACCGTAATAGCCCATAAGCCACTTTGTGAGAACTGTTGAATTTCGTTTAGAGGTAAACGGCGCTCTCTGTCTCGCTCAGATGCTTCTTGTGCAAACTCTTGAGCAAGTTGTTTGGCAAGCTCAATTGCTTCTTCATCAGAACGAATAATATGCGCATCTTTTGTCTGCTCAAACACAGATAAAGGAACCGCCTGAGACCGCCCATGGGCCGAACTTAAACTTGTCATAACTTTTGTTATCTCTATTTTTATTTAACCTGCCATTCACATTACCACCAAAAAAACAGGCACTTTATAGATATTAAAGCTTTGTTTATGAAATGGATTTTCACAAGCTTTTCATATTTTTTACTATAAAAATAACATTTTGTTTTTCGAAAAATTTCTTACATGAGATAAACAATTTCATATAGGCTTTTTAAGCTTTGTCACCTATGATCAAAACTAGGCAATATTATGTTGTAGTCAATGAGGTATCGAAGATATGGCAAAGAATGCAAGTTCACCCGGCAAACGATTTATGAAACTTGCAGGAATGACCGCGAGCATTGCAACGAAAACCGTTTCTAACTCGATTCGAAACTTGACCGCAGATGAAGAGCAAAAGCTAGCTTCAAAAACTAAGCTATTTCAGGATATTGGTTTGCAAATTGCCGACACCTTAGGCGAAATGAAAGGTGCCGTCATGAAGGTTGGCCAAATTGCATCACAATATAAAGATATCTTCCCACCCGAGGTCGCTAAAGCAATTTCTAAGTTACAACGCCAAGCTCCCCCTATGCCCTTTGCTTCTATTCAGCAACAAGTTGAACGTGAGCTTGGAAAGCCGCTGAATGTTGCCTTTAAATCTTTTGATCAAGAACCTTTTGCAGCTGCTTCAATTGGACAAGTTCACAAAGCTGTCTTGCCAAGTGGTGAACAAGTCGTGGTTAAGGTGCAATATCCGGGTGTTGATGAAGCCTGTGAAAGTGACTTAAAACAAGTACGTTTGGCACTTCGTTTAATGGGCGTACTTAAAATTGATAAAAAGCTACAAGATCAGCTTTTTGCAGAGATTCAAGATAGTCTATCAGCAGAACTTAACTACGAAATCGAGGCTCAAAACCTTGAGGTCTTTAAAACTTTTCATAGTAAGTTAGATGACAAAATTATCATCCCGACCGTTTATAAAGATTACTCTTCAAGACGTATTTTAACCTTGAGTCTCGAACAAGGTGACAGCATTGAAACTGCCAGCGCTTGGCCTATCGAAATTCGAAATACCATTGGACGCCGCTTGATTCGTGCTTTAGGTCAGGAAATGTTCTTTTTAAAACGTTTTCACTGTGACCCTCATCCGGGTAACTTTGCTTTTCGCCAAGATGGCAGTGTCATTATTTATGACTATGGCAGTGTTAAAACGCTCTCAAATGAAATCGTGCAGCACTTTAAATGCTTAGTAAATGCAGCTCGCCATGAAAATATTGAGCTAATCGAAACAGAATTATTTGAACTACATTCACTTGCTGAAAAAGGCAAATTCCCGAGTGATCTATATAAACTCTGGATTGAAGTATTATTACGTCCGCTTACCACCACTTATAATTTTGCAGAGAACTCATCACATCATGATGGCATGTTACTTGTGAAAAAATCTTTGAAGTATTGGGATGTCTTTAAACCATCACCAGATACTTTAATGGTCAACAGAACCATTTCAGGGCATTACTGGAACCTGATTCACTTAAAAGTTCATGACAATCTAAACGATCTATTTGAAGAGCTTGTACCGCCTTCTAACTAACTTAATTTACTGATCAATGTAGCCCTTTATGGGGTACATTGACTTTTTAATTGTTATGTTATAACATTTCTTTATTCAAAAATAATTTAGGACAATCTCTCATGCGTAAAGATATTCATCCTGCTTATCAACAAGTGTTATTTCATGACACCAATGCAGACGTGTACTTCTTAATTGGTAGTACTCTTCAGTCTAAACAAACCAAAGAATATCAAGGGAAAGTCTACCCTTATGTCACTCTTGATATTTCAAGTGCCTCACACCCTTTCTACACAGGTGAAGTACGTCAAGCAAGTAACGAAGGCCGTGTAGCAAGCTTCAATAAACGTTTCGCTCGCTTTAATCGTAAGAGTTAATCTTGCGTTAAGATTTGACCAATACACTTAAAACATTGGAAGCCTAAGACTATCTCCTCCACTTAGGCTTCTTTTTTTATGTGTATTTTTTCATCATTTCTAAACTGTGTATAAAAGAAAACTTATCCACAAGTTGTCTAAAAACTCTTCTGTTTTTTTTCAATAACCCCTCAATTTTTATAATTGCCAAGCTTCCAAAGCGCCTATTCGATGCTATGCTTAAGCCCTCATTTGTTAGGAAGTTTAAGATAATGGCACAAGAGTTACTTGCCCAATTACAAGCAGACACAGCAAAATTTTCAGACGTTTTAGCTCATATTGAAGCACGTTACCAACATACTCCAACAGCTTTTCAAAATGGTGCACAGCAAAACGCTGCTACTGAAAATCAAGGCAGTGCAAAAGTTTTCTCTTTTGCCAAGTTACAAGGGTTAGACCAAGCACAAACTTTAAGTTTATTTGCAGAACACTACGCATCTGTATTGGCTACACCAGAAGGAACTGATCATCAAAATATTCGTCAGTTTATGCAAAATGGTTGGGATGGTGTGAAGTTTGAAGGTCAAGCTTTAACTGAAAAGTAATAGATTTAAATAAATAATAGAAACGACTTAATTTTTATTATGAGCATTGCCTTAAATGGAAGTGATATCCAAATGATGGATTGTATAGGCTAAGCTTACTTTTCAAGGATGAAAAGTAACAAAAATCCTTTGTTACGCTGATGCTAAGTCCATGTAGCACAGCGAAACGACGGCATCCATGCCGTCTGTCACGATAGTAAATGCCTTATTTTTCATAATTATTTTATTAGCCTCTTACATTCGATACGCGATAACGTCATTCGCAGCCTGCGTGGTGTCAATAAAAGATCGTTTTTGCAAAGCATAAGATAAATGGATTCAGTGAACAGGTTCTGCGAATGACAGATGCCTTTGGTTACTTTGGGCACAACCAAAGTAACTTAATTAGCTGCTTCCATTAGATAACTCAACGATAAGACTCCGTCGTGAAAATTCTACCCAACACTCAACTTCGATGAGCTCTCACAACTTGAAATCATGGTCAATTCTTAAATATAAAAACTCAATGCCCCGCTACCCAATGATAAGCCGCCAAACCCAAACACGTAAAAATTAACGATCCAATTAAATGGATGGAAATCCCCAACATCGCCATTCCCAACTTACCACTTTGTAATAAAGTGACGATCTCAATCGAGAACGTTGAAAAGGTAGTTAAAGCACCACAAAAACCAGTAATCACAAAAAGCTTATAGTTCGGACTTAAATCACTTTGAGCAAAATAGGCAATTGCAAAACCAATAATAAAACCACCGACCAAATTAACAGTGACAGTACCAAGTGGAATCTGCGGGTAAATCGGGTTGAGTTTTAGGCCTAAAAACCAACGCAGCCATGCCCCTAGAACTGAGCCTAAAGCAATTGAAAGTAGAGAGTAATACATAGGACCACCCCTTTAGATAGACGCTAAAAGAGCAAAAAATAATGAAGGGAAATATGACACAGCGTACTCCAAAAATAAGCAGAGTACGCAATAACCTACGTACCCAGCGATATAAATACATGAGGGTAACGTAGGCATCATTAGCCAATACGGCGGTTTTTCAAGGGAGGAATGCCATCTCCCTGTTTTAAGTATATTAGATCATCTTGAATTTGATTTAAACATACTTTTTAAAATCATGGACGTTCAGCAAATTGTGGTAAATCATCCTGAATACATTCCCATTCCGCCTTAGAAGCAGCAAAAATATGCATTGTCGGCTTTTGGTCTAGTGGTGTATCAAGTGTCCCAATTCTTAAGCGATATAATTCAGGCTGCGCATCACGAGAACTAATCAAAGGTGAACCACATTCGCTACAAAACCAACGATATACCCCGTTCACAGCAAATTTTTTGACAAGGTCTTCACCTTGGGTAATTTTAAAATCTGTACTTTTAACAGGAGCATTCGTGGCAAATGCTGTTCCATTGGCTTTTCGGCAGCGTTGACAGTGACATTGAATAATATCTCCGATATCGCCCTTAATTTCATAGCGAATACCCTGACATAAACAACTTCCTTGATAAACTGGTGATGCTTGAGACATGCTCTCGTAAATCCTATTATTATTGATCGCTCAAAAATAACACTTTTCACATATCAAGCATAGCACCAAATTATCCTGTTATTTCTCTAAGAATGAATGCGCGCCTTCACCAGCCGCTCGTCCTGTAGCAAAGCATGCTGTAAGTAAATATCCACCTGTAGGAGCATCCCAATCCAGCATTTCACCACAACAGAATACACCTGAAGTTTGTTTAAGCTCTAAGCTTTCAGTTAGTGCATTCTGCTTAACGCCACCAGCACAGCTAATCGCTTCTTCAATGGGTCTAAACCCTTCTAGCTTAATTTGAAGCGCTTTGATTCGCTGAGCCATAGCCTCTGGTTGGTTCCATAGTGCTTTATCAACCACTTCTCGAATTAAGTTAATCTTTGCTGTGTCTAAGCCTGCTTTACGCCAGATATTGGTGAGCGATTGTTTTTTGCTAGCCTGTAATTTTTTAACTAACTGTGACAACTCTACATCAGGCAATAAATCTAAAAACAAATTTAAGCTTTGCCCTTGTTTTTGTTGTTCTCTTAAAGCTCGTCCAAGTTTATAAATAACACCACTTTCTAAACCATAGTGAGTAATCACAATATCGCCATGAGTAATCTGGCTAGGATCAACCCATGCATTGATACGTTTTAAAGGTTCACCAAAACAGCTTTCCATAAAACCTGACCAAGCGTGCAATACGCCTGCATTACTCGCTTGAAAAGGTTCAATATTGGATTGATCAACCCATTGCTGCCAAGCACCATCACTGCCCAATTGTGACCAAGACACAGCACCACAAGCCAATATTACCGCATCGTATTGCTGGGTAAAAATTTCAAATTTTTGATTATTTTGATTTTCTAAAGTTACCGTTGTGCCTTGCAAATTAATACAACGATGACGATAAAAGAATTTAACTTGCTGTTCTGCTAAGCGTTTTAGCCAAGCACGTAACAGAGGGGCCGCTTTCATTTCGACAGGAAAAATGCGACCTGAGGTGCCAACGTAGGATTCTATTCCCAGGCTTTTCATCCAATTTTGAATCCAGATTGCATCCCATTTTTCCACCCACGGTTTGAGCCATTCTACACGGTCATAGCGCTCAATAAACTGCACTAAAGGTTCAGCATGCGAGATATTTAACCCTGTTTTACCTGCCATCAAAAACTTACGCGCAGCTGAAGGTTTCTGCTCATACAAATCAATTTCATAAGCATACTGGCTCAGTACATCAGCTGCCATTAAACCAGCCGGACCCGCACCAATAATGGCAACCCGCTTATTCGCCATGCACATGACCTTGTAATGGGGCAAACTCATCAAAACGTGTGCTGTAACCTTCAGGTTTAGTGATCACAAGCTGTTGGCAAAGTTCTCCACGTTCTAAATACTTAATTTCAAAATGAGTACGTGCAGATGTTTGAGCAATTTTTTCTTTTTGGTAAGGCAGCTTCCAGACATTAATTAATTGTTGTTCAGCTTCTTCAATATATTCAGGAATATTACTTGCCAAAGTAATGGTTCCACCTGTTTGCAGACGAGAGATTAAGAACTCAAAAAATGGCATATTCAACCAGCGCTGTGCTGGATTATGGGGTTCTGGGTTTGGATAGAGAATAAAGAAATGTTCAACTTGAGCAGGATGTAGTGCATGTACCACCCACGGTAAAGCATCTGCATGTACAGGAATTAAATTATCTCTTGGTTCCAGACCATGCTGTTTTTGCATTGCCAAGAATTTTTCTCGGGTTCGTTCAATTGCATACAATGTGTGCTGCGGCTGTTGCCCGCTAAAAAGCAAAGCATGTTTACCCTTGCCCGCTCCAATTTCTACACAAATCGGGGTATTTTCAATTGGGGTAAAATCGCGAGGCGCTTGCATACGTTGTGCTTGAAATTGACGAATCTGCATAATCACATCAAACTAAATAAAAATCGGCATAAGTCTAACAAGTCACCTGACTTTTGCCTAATCTATTTCTCTTCACTTTGAGGATATCGCTTTATGCCACGTACATTCCCCTGCCCACGTTGTGGTGAACCAAGTGTTTGGGAAGGTAATGAATTTCGTCCATTTTGCTCTGAACGCTGTAAATTAATTGATTTAGGTGCTTGGGCAAATGATGAATATAGACTGCCTACCCAAGATGCGCCTCAGCATAACAAGGGTAGTCAAAATGAAGATGATTACGAGGATTAACCTGCTTTACCTGCAACAAACGGGTTAAATTGTTTTTCATAGCCAATGGTACTCATTGGACCATGCCCAGAAATAAACTGAGTATCATCTGGCAAACTAAAACACTCTCGTTTAATCGATTCAATCAACTGATCATGGTTTCCACGCGGGAAGTCTGTTCTGCCAATCGAGCCTTTAAACAAGACATCACCAGTCCAAAGCAAGCCATGATTTTTATTATAGAAAATAACATGCCCTGGTGTATGGCCTGGGGCAAAACGTACCTCAAACTCATCTTCACCCAGTTTTAGCACTTCACCGCCTTCAAGCCATTGATCAACTTTAACAGGCTGTGGAATTGGAAAGCCATAACGTGCTGAAACTTCCTGAATCATATCTAGCCAGAACTGATCTTCTTTATGGGGACCAATAACTGGAACGCTCCATTCTTTGGCAAGTTCACCCACCGCTCCAGCATGGTCTAAATGTCCGTGAGTGAGCCAAAGAGCTTTCACTTTTAAACCTAAGGCTTCTACTTCTTTTTTCAAAACCGAAGCGTCACCACCCGCATCAATCAAAACTGCTTCTTTGGTTTCACTGTCCCAAACAAGAGAACAATTTTGGGCAAATGCAGTAACTGGAACAATTTTGACTTGCAGCATAAGAACCTCTGGCTAAAACGCAATTAACGGTGGGCTAAGGTATAAGTAAGGGCATCAAGATTAGCCTGAACTAACCCTGCAAGCAAATCAATATGAGCTTGATCGCTATTTAAAGCAGGAATATAAGCATAGCTACCACCACCCGCCTCTTGAAACAACTCAGCATTTTGGATGGCTAATTCTTCAAGTGTCTCTAAACAGTCAGCAGAAAAAGCTGGGCTTAATACCTGTACTGAGTTAACGCCTTGCTTCGCCCAATCTTGCAAAAGTTGGTCTGTATAAGGTTTAACCCACTCTTGTTTCCCAAAACGTGACTGGAAGCTAATCGCCCATTCATCATCTTTCAAATGTAAGGCTTCAGCGACTAACTTTGCAGTAATGCGACAACGGTCTGCATAAGGATCGCCTTTGTCTGCATAAGGCTGTGGAATACCATGAAATGACATCAACAGTTTTTCAGGCTTACCATGCTGCTCTTGGTAAACTAGAATACTTTCTGCCAATGCCTGAATAAACATTGGATGCTGATAGTAGTCTTTAATAATCGTTAGACCCGGCAAGTTTCGCTGGGCTGGAATCCATTTGGCAAAAGCATCATATAACGGTGCTGTAGAGGTGGCTGAATATTGAGGAAATAAAGGCAATAAAATGACATGCTCTTGCGGGTTAGCGGCCAGTTTTTCTAAAACTGCGTCAATACCTGGATTACCGTAGGTCATCGCCGGTATCACGGTTAAATCAAACTGATTATTTTCTCGCTGCAAATAAGCCTGAATACGTTGAGTTTGCTCAAACACAATTTCACGCATGGGCGAATCTTTTGACCATACCGAAGCATAGGCATGTGCTACCCTTTTTGGGCGAAAAGGTAAAACAAACAGATTTAAAATAATCCACCAAATGAATTTCGGTATTTCAATTACACGTGAATCAGATAAAAACTGCTTTAGAAAACGGCGAACCGCAGGAACAGTGGCCTCATCCGGTGTACCTAAATTCGCTAAAATGACAGTAACTTTCGGTTTTTGTTCAAACGACATGTGTAAATGCCTTTCAATTCATCTTATGTCACTAATGTAACAGCTTTTATTGTCATATATAAATTGAATCGCTCTAAGCTTTTAATCGAATGCCCCGATGGCTCCATTTATAGCTAAGTAATAACTTTTGAGCTTTAGCTGTGACTTTCCATAAGCTATAGGATTGTTCAGTCTGAGTTGGAACAATCCAGCCCTGTGACTGCATTTGCTTTTTTATCCGAAACAATGCCTTATGGTTAATCTGAGCGCAGGCGACCGCATGAGCACGAGGTAACTCCTGACGAGCATCTTCTAGGCCAGCCTGATTTAAATATTCATTTAAACATGTCCCAAAATTCTCTTCTGGTGTCGCTGTTTCAAACTGCTTTGCCAATATACTTAACAACTGCGACCAAGTCATTTGTCTTTGTCGTTTCAGCTCTTTAAAATTGCCATCCTGAAATGCTTGAATTTGATATTCAAATGCAAAAACATCTTGAGGAGCAACTTCATTTACTTGAGCTGATGACTCTGTTAATTGCTGTTCTAACTGTAAAATTTTACTTTTTAATAGCTTAATTTCATCTTCTAAGTGATGAGCCTGATGAGCAGGAACCCAACCTTGTCCTATATGCTGTTCAACCATTAAAGGCATATTTAAACGAACAGCCAACTCTAGTTCACGTGGAGTTTTAAAGTAAAAAATATGATTCACATCAAGTAATAATTTTTTTCTAAATGCGAGAAATTTATCTTTAAGCTGTGGATGTGTTTCTTGTAAATGTATTTCACGACTTTCGGGCTGCTCATGCATGAACACAATAATGGGTTTAGCCTGACTTAACGCATATTCATATTCTAAAGATAAATAACTCACACCAGAAATCGACTGCTCTCCATACTGGCTGCCTAAAAGTAGGATTACATAATCACATTCATCAATTTGTCGACGTGCAAGTGTAGTGGTGAGGGGTGTTCGATGTTCTAATCCCCAAGCAAAGAAACCCATCCCTACCAAGGTTTGAGACAGAACCATCCGCTCTGGCTGCATGTCAAGGCCGGATGTTGAAATAAAAATCTGATAGCGTGTATCGAGCATAACAATACCCTTTCGCCCCATGATCTGTCCGTGACTTAATATCAGCCAAGATCATGAACCGCCCCAAATAAAATAATAAATCTAAAAAACACTAGTTTCTAAATGATGCTAAAAGATCAGTTCAGATTATGAAGTGTCCAAGTTAACTCTTGTGGAATCAAATGTTGTAAAACAGGTTGCAGTGCCTCAGCATTATTACCGCTGACATAACATTCAATACATGCAACATTCTGACCTATTTGGTCACATAATAACTCATTTTTTATTAAAATACGGGCTGTTTGTCGGGCAACTGCCAATCCAGAATCAACCAGTGTGAATTGGTTATCAAAAAGATGATGAATTGCTTGATTTAAGAAAGGATAATGCGTGCAACCGAGCACTAAATAGTCGGCACCTTGCTCAGCGGCGGGCTGTAAAACTTCTTTTAGTGCATTTAAACATGCCTCACCCATTTGCTGACCTGCCTCTACACAAGGAACAAGTTCAAGGCTGGTTAAGGTCATCACTTTAACACCTGCCGGAACAGCAAACTTCTCGACTACATCTTTAATGAGTTGCCCACGAAAAGTAGCAGGAGTCGCCAAGACAGCAACTACTTTAGAACGTGTCTGTAATACGGCAGGTTTTAATGCTGGAACCAATCCAACAATTGGAAAGTGTTCACCATAATGCTCACGCAAATGATCAAGGCTAAATGCAGAAGCCGTATTACAGGCTACGACTGCAATTTTACAACCTTGACGATATAGCCAATCAACAGCACGCGCAGTCAGTTCCCTAATTTCTTCATCAGAACGTGGACCATAAGGCACGTAGGCAGTATCGGCATAATACACAATACGTTCATTTGGTAAATATTTGGCAATTTCTGCTGCAACTGACATCCCTCCAATTCCCGAATCAAAAATACCAATTGGGGCATCTGCTGATGCTTTAGGCATAGGTTCTAACTCGGAAAATAAAGGTTGTATGGCGGTCATAGCTGTACTGAAGTGTCAGAAAATTTCACTCCCTAAAGCTTAAACCTCAAGTGCCTAATTGCAAGAGCAAATTACCACTTTTTAGCTCTAAAATGGTTTCACCTTTATCGTTTTCAATCAGTGTTCCATAGTTCACCAAATGATAGAAAGCCTGACGTTGAATCAGCGCATTAATTCCAAAACGGACATGCACATAAGGACGCAACTCTCCTGCATATTCACGCATAAAAATAGGATGTTCTGCATCAACCAAAATTACATCTTGGTTAGTGGTGGTCAGTTGTAAAAACTGCTCACCTGAAATTTCGACCTGATCTGCCTGATTGACTAATAAAGGTTCATCTTCAACTTCGATTTCAATTTGTTCTACAGGGGTTTTCAGGTAGAATTTGCCTTCTTCTTTCCATAGGACTTTGGTAAACAGATCTAATAGAGCTTGGCGCTTGATTAATTGACCTTCGTGCCACCATTCTCCATTGGATTTCACCGTCAAATCCATTTTACCGCAATGCTTTGGATGCCACTGCTCTAAAGGTGGAATTGACCTTTTGTGACTTTGCTGTACACCTTTTAAGTATTGTGCAATGTTCATTAAGTTTTTATCATCAGATAACGGTATTTTTCCCATATCCGATGGTGAATTATTTTGATTTACCATAGTTTATGCCTTGCTGACGAAAAAATGTTACGACTCAGCCAATTGGCTAGATCATGGTTTAAAACTATACTAGCCCAAACGATAAAAGGCACAATAGCATATTTGCGCCTATGGATTAAAACACTCACGGCAGCACCGAATTATCTGAATATGACGGTTGCCACCTTTAAGTATTGAGGAGTCCTACATGGAACACATCGAACGTGAATCGATGGAGTTTGACGTTGTCATCGTAGGTGCAGGACCTGCAGGTCTATCTGCTGCGATTAAGATCCGTCAATTAGCGATTGAAAAAAACTTACCCGATCTTTCTGTTTGTGTAGTTGAAAAAGGCTCTGAAGTAGGTGCGCATATCTTGTCTGGTGCTGTGCTTGAGCCACGTGCCATCAATGAACTTTTCCCGAACTGGAAAGATGAAGGCGCGCCTCTTAATGTCCCTGTAACTGAAGACAAAACTTTCTTCTTACTTTCAGACACCACTTCTAAAGAAGTACCTCACTGGATGGTTCCTAAAACCATGCACAACGACGGTAACTATGTGATCTCTTTAGGTAATGTGGTTCGCTGGTTAGGTCAAAAAGCTGAAGAGTTAGAAGTTTCTATCTTCCCTGGCTTTGCTGCATCTGAAGTGCTTTACCATGAAGATGGTACTGTAAAAGGTATTCAAACAGGCGACATGGGTATTGGTAAAGATGGCGAACCAACGCATAACTTTACTCCAGGCTATGAGCTTCACGCTAAATACACCCTCTTCGCAGAAGGTTGCCGTGGTCACTTAGGCAAACGCCTCATTGCGAAATACAACCTTGATAAAGATGCTGATCCACAGCACTACGGTATCGGGATTAAAGAGCTTTGGGAAATTGACCCAGCAAAACACAAACCGGGCTTAGTCATGCACGGTGCAGGTTGGCCTTTAGCTGAAACAGCTTCTTCTGGTGGTTGGTGGTTATATCACGCTGAAAATAACCAAGTCACTTTGGGTATGATTGTGGACTTGTCTTATGAAAATCCACACATGTATCCATTTATGGAAATGCAGCGCTGGAAAACTCACCCACTGATTAAACAGTATTTAGAAGGCGGTAAACGTATTTCTTACGGCGCACGTGCGGTAGTGAAAGGCGGTTTCAACTCATTACCTAAATTAACTTTCCCGGGCGGTTGCTTGATTGGTGATGATGCAGGTTTCTTAAACTTTGCAAAAATCAAAGGCTCACACACTGCCATGAAATCAGGCATGTTATGTGGTGAAGCTGTATTTGAAGCGATTGCTGCGGGTGTAGAAAAAGGCGGTGATCTTGCGATTGCACGTGTTACTGAAGGCGAAGATTTATTCGTTAAAGAATTGACTTCATACACTGACAAATTTAACAACAGCTGGTTAAAAGAAGAGCTTTATAACTCTCGTAACTTTGGCCCAGCGATGCATAAATTTGGTCAATGGATGGGTGGTGCATTTAACTTTATCGACCAGAATGTCTTTAAAGTGCCATTCACTTTACATGACTTGAAGCAAGACTTTGCTGCATTGAAAACTGTTGATGCAACAAGCTTTAAGCCAAACTATCCAAAACCGGATGGCAAACTTACATTTGACCGTTTATCTTCAGTATTTATTTCAAACACTGTACATGAAGAAAACCAGCCAGCTCACTTGAAGCTTACTGATCCTTCAATTCCAGTGAATGTGAACTTACCAAAATGGGATGAGCCTGCTCAGCGCTACTGCCCTGCTGGTGTTTACGAAATCATGGAAAATGATGATGGTTCTAAACGTTTCCAGATTAACGCAGCGAACTGTGTTCACTGTAAGACCTGTGATATTAAAGACCCATCTCAAAATATCACATGGGTAACGCCTGAAGGCGGCGGTGGTCCGAATTACCCTAACATGTAATTCCTTGCGCCGCTTTAGCCGCGGCTCATATCCTAATATATAATAAAAAAGCCCCGATTATTCAGGGCTTTTTTATTAGTATTCATTTATTGAAAAGGCGGTATTTTTGCTACGTTTAAATTAAAATTCTTTTTATAGAAAATAAATGTGCCTAATAAAAATAAGCCAAGAAAACCAAAGTTCCGCGCTAAATCGTAGTACCAAACCGATTTACCAAATAATAAATCAAGAATTAACATCAACCCGATAAACCTTGTATGCAAGATCAAACTCATCTTTATCTTTGGTTCAGGAGCAAAATATGTATTTCTATAACCGAGTAGAATTGAACCTAAAACAATAAGAATAGATATAATAATGATAGCAACAGTTTCAGATAACCAAGAGATCTCTAAATGTAATAAACCAGCAATAGTGAAAAACCAAAGACAGATTAATAAGCTTCTTTTCACAAAATAATCATTCATTTTTATACGTCATTTATATACTTAATTTTATAAATTATATAACGATTCTTATTTGTAAAAAATTATCATTTCAAATTAAAGCTAAATTATTCATGGCTTCTAATCGTCTTTATTAGAAGCCTTATTATTCTATTAACCTTTCTTCACTAAATAATGAAATTCTTTATGACCATTTTCATCTAAGCGTTCTTCTTGCAACAACAACTCATGGCCTAAATGCATACAAAATTTAGGAATATCCCAAGAGGTCGAATTATCTGTTGCAAAGACTTCAACCACATCCCCTGACTTAGATTTGCGGATGGCTTGATGCAACATCATGACAGGTTCCGGACAACGTAAACCACGCGTATTGAGTTGTACAGTAGGTGAAATGGGTTGCTCTGACATAACAAACTCGAACAAATAGAATTTTCACATTTTAGCATAAACAAATTACTGAGCTGTTAACTGTAACTGGCTTTTACATAACAATATACGTTTTGTCTTTTAGCTTGTTTTATAGATGCATAAGCATCTTTTCTTCGGTATGATCTGTGTATTCATTTGATACATTGAGTCTTTAGGAAAGATCATGCAAGAGGAACCAAGTCCGTCGTGGGGAATGCGAGGCTTACGAAAATGGTTAGGTACAGCGCCAGAAACCCGTGATGAATTATTAAAATTAGTCCAAAATTCACGCCGCTTTTTAGAACCAGATACTGTTGCTATGCTTGAAGGCGTTCTTGACCTTCCAGCTACAAAAATTCGTGAAGTCATGACGCCACGAACAGCAATGATCAGTTTGCAAGAAGATGATCAATTACTTGATATTCTTGATGTACTGGTTGAGTCTGCTCACTCACGCTTTCCAGTCTTCTCTGCCGATCAGCCAGACAATGTTGTCGGGATTTTGCTCGCAAAAGATTTGTTGCCGTTTCTAACTGAACCGAATACTAAAGTTGATATTCGAGTTCTTATGCGCCAACCGTTATTTGTTCCTGAAAGTGCACGTTCCGATCAGGTACTGCGCATGTTAAAACATACCCAGACCCATATCGCAATTGTGATTGATGAATATGGCTCAACAGCAGGTCTTGTTACGCTTGAAGATATTCTTGAAGAAATCGTTGGTGAAATTGAAGATGAGCACGACACTGTCGATGAAGATGCTCAGTACATTGTTCCTGACAATGACCATACGGTAGCAAATGCGTGGATGGTGCAAGCACTTACACCAATCGAACATTTCAATACTATTTTAGATGCTGATTTTTCTGACGATGAAGTAGAAACTGTCGGCGGTTTATTGCTTCAAGAGATTGGTCTGGTAAGTGATTTACAAGGTCAAACTGTTGAGCTTGGAAATTGGTTATTTACAATCGTTGAAGCAGATGCCCGCACTATTCATCTGATTCGAGCTGTACGTCAATGAGAGCATACTTTGAAAAGCTGTTAGATTCTTCGCAACAACAAAAACAGCTTCCTTTAATTTTTCCTTTACTCATTGCTTTATTTTCAGGTGCCGTGTTCAGTTTTTCACTGGCACCTTATTATTGGTGGTGGTTGGCAATTTTATCTCCAGCCCTACTCTATGCAACATTACATAAGCGCTCAGCTAAACAAGCCTTTGCTATTGGTTGGAGCTATGGCTTTGGCTTATGGTTTCTAGGCGCTTTCTGGCTCTATACTTCCATCCATGTATATGGCGATACCAATGCATTTCTAAGCGTGTGTATGATTGCTATTATGGCCCTTGTGATGGGTCTATTTACGGCATTTCAGACATGGGTTTACCGACGATTCTTCCCTGAAACGCCACTTACTTTTGCCCCACTTTGGATTGTTTTCGAATGGGCAAAAACTTGGGTATTTACAGGTTTCCCATGGTTGTTTGTAGGTTACGCTTTTACTGAACGTTTACTCGATGGTTATGCACCGCTATTTGGTATTTATGCAATTTCCTTCGTCGTCATTGTATTAGCATGTGCTTTAGTTGAAGTTCTGCGTAAACGTATTTTTTGGGTTATCCCTTCTGCCCTATTGGTTTTGGGTGCTTGGGGAGCATCATATATACAGTTTGTAAAACCTAAAGCCGCTAAACCACTTAGCGTTTCACTCATTCAAGGTAATATTCCACAAGATTTAAAATGGCTGACTGAATATCAAGTTAGAACATTAGAAATTTATGCTGGCTTGACACAATCTGAATGGGGCCGTGATCTGATTGTATGGCCTGAGTCTTCAATTCCGCTCTTCCAAACCGACATTGAACCGTTTTTGGATGCAATGGATGCACAAGCGAAAAAGAACCATACAGCTTGGGTAACCGGAATTCCCTACTGGGATGTTGCGAAATCACATCAAGTTGGTAGCCCACTATATTACAACAGTATTATGGCTTCTGGCAGTGATTCAAGTGGACTCTATAAAAAGCAGCGTCTTGTTCCATTTGGTGAATACATCCCTCTTTCAGGTTTACTCTCTTGGGTGTTACCAGCCATGCAAAATGATATCAGCATGAGCGGTTTTACACGTGGTGAGAGTGACCAGAAGCCCCTCTTAATTAAAGGGCATGCACTTGCTGCTGCAATTTGTTATGAAGTGGCTTACCCCAACCTGACAAGACGTAATGCAGAAGATAGCGACTTCTTGGTGACTGTATCGAATGATGCTTGGTTTACGGGTACTGCTGGGCCTTGGCAACATTTACAAATGGTGCAGATGCGGGCGAAAGAAAATGGCCGCTGGTTTATTCGTGCAACCAACACAGGTGTAACAGCGTTTATTGATCAAAATGGTCATATCACTGAACAAGCACCAATCGATAAAGAGTTTGTCTTGAGAGGTGATTTACCAGCCATGCAAGGCCAAACTCTTTATAACCGTTTAGGTGATTATCCAATTTTAGGATTCGCGGTCTTACTGCTGATTTTAGGTTGGGTTTATCGTCCGCGTAAAGTTGACGTTTCTTTTAAATCTCGTCGCTAATTTACAATAACTTTGTACCCAGAGGCACTTCAAACTCTGGGATACAAAGTGCGACATCACCATCTGCATTATGAAATCCTGTCACCAAACATTCTGACTGAATAGGCCCTATTTGTTTTTTAGGGAAATTCACTACAGCAACGACTAATTTACCCACCAAATCTTGTGGTTGATAGAGCTTGGTAATTTGTGCACTTGATTTACGCACTCCCAACTCTTCACCAAAATCTACATGCAAAATATAAGCAGGTTTACGTGCCTTTTCAAAAACCTCGGCTTGAATAATTTTACCAACGCGAAGCTCTACTTTTAAAAAATCATTCCAATCGATTTGTTCCATTTCATATTTCTCATGTTCTTAAATTGCTGATTTGAAGCATATAATATGTACAAATGAAGAAACACCCTGTTTTTAAGTCCAGTTAAAAAATAAAACGTAGATGTTGAGTCTACGTTTTATCTAAAAATTTAGTTTTAAAATATTATTAAAAAGCAATCGATAGTTGCAGAGATAAATATGCAACTAAACTCGATAAAAAGACCATGGGTACATAACGGTAAGCTTTAAAAAGGAATTGCTCATATTGAGTAGAGATTTGTTTAGCTTGCCAGACACTCGCTTTTAATGCTGTAAAGAAGCTCACCATTAACCATGCACTCACAATACTTAATGCGAAGAAACCAATCATGATTTGGCTACTTCCCTCTGTACTCAGCCATAACTTTAATGACACTTCAGCAATCGGTAATAAACCCAAAATCAATAGGACAGACTTGAGCATTACCCAATGAAACTGAGTCAGTTCATCTAATATGAGAAATGCTTTCATTTAATCTCTCCTTTTAATTGAATAAAGTGCTTTTTAGTTATTATGCAAAGCTTTCGTTTAAATATATAGCTTATTTTTCTCTACATTTTAACTTTCTTGTAACTATTAAATATGGGAATAATTCTTATTATAAATCTCAAACATTGATATTAACTTTAATTTATATTTTTCAGTTAGTTATTATATTTTTCTGATTGAGAGAGATTATCAATTCGTATTTATCATTTTAACTGTTTAACTGAATTGATAATCTCCATTACATTTTAATTAAGGTTGATAATAAATATCTGCATCATTACCTTCACCGCCTTCTTTGCCATCTGCTCCAAATGAGTACAAATCAAAAGCTCGCCCATCTGCCCCAGGAATGACATATTGAATATCATTTTTCCAGCTGTCTTTAGGATAACCACCTTTTACATAGCCACCTGGCATCCAGTTTTTCGCTGTAGCTGGCTGGTTAACCAAAGCATCTAGCCCACCTTCTTGCATGGTTGGGAAATGGCCATTATCGAGCTTGTACTGATCTAAAGCACCCGCCACACCCTTTAATGCAATTTGAGTTGTATCAATTTTAGCTTTTTCACTACGCCCCATGACATTTGGTACGATTAAAGCTGCTAACACACCTAAAATTACAATCACGACCATGACTTCAATGAGGGTAAAACCTGAGGCACGCTTCATTCGAGCACCGCTCGAACGTACCGCAAGTCCGAAAGCTACGCTTGAGGAGCAAATATCTGATAGAGAGCTATGCTCGGAATGGCACGTTGGCTCAAACTGATTTGAAACCGCAGATTCACTATGTTGTTCCATCGCTGTTTCGCTTTGAATATTTTTTACTTTCATCATTATCTCTAATATCAAAGTTATTAAATCATATTGTTCATATTTACGATTGGCAGCATAACCGCGATTACAATAACCAGTACAATGCTTGCCATTAAAACCAGCATAAGCGGTTCAAGTAATGCCAGTAAGGTTGAAATAAATGTCGTCACCTCACGGTCTTGCATGGTCGATGCTCGTTCTAACATTCTGTCAAGCTCGCCTGATGCCTCTCCACTTCGAATCATTTGTACCATCATTGGTGGGAAATAACCACTGCGCTCCAGTTGCGTACCTAAGTTACCCCCCTCTGTCACTCGCTCAGCCGCATGAGCAATTGAGTCGCGGATAACCCAGTTGTTGGTCACTGCTGCACCAATTTTTAAGGCATCGACCAAAGGGACACCTGAACGGGTCAAAATAGATAAGGTACTAGCAAAGCGTGCAGCATTAATACCACGTGACAGTTTACCGAATAATGGCAATTTGAGTGTTAATCGATCAAAAGCATAATGTCCAGCAGTGGTTTTTAAAAACCGAACGAATGCGATAACACCTACCACTGCAAAAAGAATAATAAACACCCACGCATGTCGAATAAAATCGCTGGCTTTCATTAAAGCGACTGTAATCCACGGGAGAGCATCTTTATTTTGATCAAAAGTTTTTACAATCTCTGGCACAACATAAGTCATTAAACCCATCACAATACCAAAAGACATCAGCATTAAAATGATTGGATAAATCATGGCACCCTGAACTTTCTTTTGCATGGCAAAGCGGTTTTCAGTGTAATCCGAAAGCTGATCTAAAATGAGATCTAAATGTCCCGAGCGTTCACCAGCAGCCACCGTTGCAATATAAAGGTCAGGGAAACGTCCAGATTGTTGCATACCTTGTGCGAGTGAATGCCCTTCTAAGACTCGAGAACGCACAGATAATAAAAGATTTTGTACATGTGTTTTTTCGCTTTGCCTACTCACGGCGCGCAAAGCTTCTTCAAGTGGAATAGCAGCTGCAACTAAAACCGAAAGTTGTCTGGTCATGAGCGCCAAATCGTAAGCACTGAACTTTTTTTGGAATAACCCCTGACTCTGATGTTTATCTTTTTGTTCAACAGGATCGACACTAATGGGAGTCCATGCTTTATCGCGTAATTGTTGGCGAATCTGGCGCGCTGAGTCTCCCTCAAGCACCCCTTTTTGCTGCTTCCCTGAAGCATCAATGGCAGTAAATTGATATGCAGGCATGGTAATGTTCTAATTTTCCAAAAATAATAGTCGCTGCTGTTGCATCTATGCTACGCAATCATTCATATTCGTTCTATAGCCTGTGTAGAATACTCAAGTCCTCTTCACGACGCTATGCCGTTTTTTAAAATTGACGAAATGAGCCTCTATGACCATAACGCCAAAGCCTGATTCAGTTGTTTATCGTGTGCGTGTAGCCGTACCTGTACATCTGTACGACACTTTTGACTATACACTCACCCAAGCACAATATGAACGGGCTCATGTAGGCTCACGCGTCGCTATTTCATTTGGGCGCCAAAACCTGATTGGCATCATTACTGAAAAAGTTGATCCAAGTGAATCATTTACAGGCACCTTTCAGCTTAAAGCCATTTCTGACCTTTTAGACGAACAGCCTATTTTAGATGAACAAGTTTTAAGTTTATTGACATGGTCGGCTCAGTATTACCAATTT
The DNA here is from genome assembly GCF_000581275.1 of Acinetobacter sp. 809848. Classification (NCBI taxonomy): domain Bacteria; kingdom Pseudomonadati; phylum Pseudomonadota; class Gammaproteobacteria; order Moraxellales; family Moraxellaceae; genus Acinetobacter; species Acinetobacter sp. 809848. The sequence continues at coordinate 46,818 of NZ_JEXG01000008.1, read as the reverse complement.
CCAATTGGCGAGGTCATGCAAACCGCCCTACCCGCATTATTGCGTCAGGGCAAACCAATGGATGTTTTGTTCCATCTTTGGAAAATCACGCCATGTGATAATGTTGAAGCACTTCTTAAACGCTCTGTTAAGCAACAAGACGCGTATCAAATTTTAAAGTTACATCCTGCCGGAACTACAGAGAATATTCTTAATCTAAGTGGTGTAGAAACGGCTACGCTTAAAGCACTTCAAAAGAAAGGACTGGTTGACTGTACGCTTGAACCACACGACTTTAGCCCATCGCCTGTTCAATTGGCACAAATGCCGCTCACGCTAAATGAAGACCAAAAGAAAGCAACTCAGCACGTCGTAAACGCGCAGCATCAATACCAAGCCTTTTTATTAGATGGTTTAACAGGAAGTGGTAAAACTGAAGTTTATCTGCACATCATGCACGAGGTTCTAAAGCAAGGTAAACAAGTACTGGTGTTAGTTCCAGAAATTGGTTTAACCCCTCAAACGATTTCTCGTTTTAAGTCTCGTTTTAACTGTGATATTGCTCTATTACACTCAGGCTTAAATGACTCCAAACGCCTACAAGCATGGCAACAGGCCCAGACTGGTAAAGCATCTATTATTTTAGGAACACGCTCTGCGATCTATACGCCACTGCCACGTTTGGGCTTAATCATTTTAGATGAAGAACATGACCTCTCTTATAAACAGCAAGAAGGTTTCCGTTACCATGCACGTGATGTCGCACTGTACCGAGGTCACTTACAAAACTGTCCAGTTATTTTAGGTTCAGCAACACCGAGCATCGATAGTTATTATTTGGTCGAAACTGGTAAATTAACTTCACTGCAACTTAACCAACGTGCAGGCCATGCGCTTTTGCCTAAAATGCATTTGATTGACCTTAAAATTGTCAAAAAGCAACATGGAATTAGCCAACCTCTTATTGAGCAAATCAAGCATACGTTAGCAAGAAAAGAACAGGTTTTAATCTTTTTAAACCGTCGTGGCTATGCACCTGTACTGGTCTGTGAAAGTTGTGGGTGGCAAGCAAATTGTCCACATTGTGATGCACATTTTACGTTGCACACTCAGCCTTATTCTTATTTACACTGCCACCACTGCGGTACTGTTCATCGCTTACCCGATCACTGCCCTGAATGCCAGCAAAAAAGCCTAAAAACCCTAGGTGCTGGAACAGCTAAGGTTGAAGAGCACTTACAAGAACTATTTCCAGACTATGATGTGATTCGGGTTGACCGTGACAGCACCAGTCGTGTCGGTAGCTGGCAAAAAATCTATGATCGGATTCATCAAAACAAACCAACAATTTTGCTTGGCACTCAAATGCTGGCAAAAGGTCATCATTTCCCACACGTGACTTTGGTTGCCATTTTAGATATTGATGCGGGGTTACTTAGTGTCGACATCCGCGCGCCAGAACGTACTGCGCAGTTAATTGTACAAGTCGCTGGACGTGCAGGTCGTGGTGAACACAAAGGCCATGTTTATTTACAGACCTTAAGACCAGATCACCCTTTACTAACCACGCTCATCGAAAAAGATTATCGGGCGGTTGCTAAACAGACTCTTGCGGAACGTAAAGTCGCATTGCTGCCACCTTATCGTTATGCAGTACTGATACGTGCAGAATCTAAAGATCGTGACTATACCTTACATTTTTTAAATGAAGCGGCGGAACAATTACGCCAAATTGCAGGTGAAATTGTTGATATTTGGGGTCCAATTCCAGCACCGATGGAACGTAAAGCTGGGCGCTACCGCGCCCACATGGTGATTTTATCTGCTGACCGTGCTCGCCTACATTTTTACTTAAGGCAATGGTGGTCACAATTGGTTCATGCACCACGGCAGCATCAACTTCGGCTATCAATTGATGTTGATCCGCAAGAATTTAATTAGATGATTTGAATATCATGGTGTGAAGAAGCCTTTTTGGCTTTACACTTAAAAGAGACTAATACATTCGAGGCAATGAATGTCATTCTTACTGCAAGCAACAATTTTTCTTGGAGCTTCTCTGATTTTAGTCCCTCTTGGCAAGCGCCTAGGGATAGCAACAGTTTTAGGTTATTTATTTACAGGAATACTTCTGGGCCCTAGTGTTTTAAATATTGCACATGACCCTGAAGCGATTATGGAACTTGCCGAATTTGGCGTTATCTTATTAATGTTCCTGATTGGTTTAGAGTTACGCCCCCAACGTTTATGGGAAATGCGTGACTCTATTTTTGTAATGGGAAGTCTGCAAGTCCTCATTAGTGGGGCTATTCTTATGCTGATCGTACTATTACTCTTTCAACAGCAGCTTTCTGTCAGCTTTGTGATTGGTTTTGCCCTTGCGCTTTCTTCTACAGCTTTTGTATTACAACTTCTGACCGAAAAGCAGCAACTCAATACGACTTATGGTCAGCAGTCTTTTTCCATTTTACTTTTCCAAGATATAGCGGCTATCCCCTTACTTGCCATTATTCCATTATTGGCAGGAACAGAATCAACCCATCATGGGGTGGCTTATTTTGCGGCTATCATTGCAACATTTACTGGTCTATTTATGTTTAGCCGCTATGTGATGCGTCCCTTCTTCCGCTTTGTTGCTAAAAGTGGAGCGACTGAACTTATTACAGCAGTAGGATTATTTATTATTCTTGCTGTTGTGTTGCTTATGGACACTTTAGGGATTAGCACCACATTAGGTGCATTCCTTACAGGTGTATTATTAGCAGATTCAGAATTTCGCCACGAAGTTGAAGCGAGTATTGCACCGTTTAAAGGTTTATTGCTTGGCTTATTCTTTATGACCGTCGGCATGACTACACAGCTGTCACTACTCATTGAAATGCCTTTGCTTATTATTGGTGGTGCAGTCGGCTTATTACTCATCAAAACGCTGATATTGACCGCCATTGCCCGCTATAAAAAATACAGTTGGAATAACAGTTTACTTTTAGGTACTTGCTTAGCACAAGGCGGAGAATTTGCTTTTGTAATTTTGAGCCTTGCAAAAAGTGAGAAGGTTTTAACTCAAGCTATATTAGAACCAGTGACCCTGATCGTAACGTTGTCGATGGTACTTACTCCAGTAATTTACTGGATTATGGCAACTCAGGTTATTCCTTTGTTTAATAAAGAACGTCCACCTGAGTATGATGAAATTCCTCAGCAGGATAATCCGATTATCATTGCAGGTTTTGGTCGATTTGGACAAATCATCGCGCGTATTGCCCGCCTACAACATTTAGGTTTTACTGCAATCGACAACAATCTTCATCAAGTGGACTTTGTTCGTCGCTACGGCGGCAAGCTCTATTATGGCGATGTGACCCAGCCCGATTTACTGCGCTCTGCCGGTATTGAAAAAGCTAAAGTCTTTATTTTAGCAATCGATGATGTTGAAGACTCCATGAATGTTGCACGTCATCTTAGATTAAATTATCCAAACTTAAAGCTATTAGTCCGTGCTCGTGACCGCCACCATGTCCATCTTTTAAGAGATTTAGGTGTTGAATATATTTGGCGTGAAACGTATTTATCTTCATTAGGTATGGCTTATCGCGCTTTACGAGAACTCGGAATCTCTGATGAACAAGCCTATAACAATATCGAAATCTTTCGGGATTATGATGAGAAATTGCTCATACAGCAGCAAAGTATTTATACTGATGAACAGAAGATTTTTGAAACACATCGTAATGCCTTAGCCGAACTTGAACATTTGTTTGAAAGTGATGCGCAGCAACAGGCTACATCAAAACATGATGTTAATTTAAAGCGTCATTTACAACCAAATCGCATCGACATTACAAGAGATCATCTAGAATAACTTGAGATTTCAGAAAATGGCTATATTAAGGACTTATTCACATTGCCTAAATAATTGGACAATGGGCACAAAGCTGCCCCTGTCCGGCTTGCGGCTTAGCTGCATTTCCTGAGCTTGATTAAAACGAAATAGTTATACTCTGCTTAGGGCCCTGGAGAATATTATGTCTGATTTACGCCAACGCTTTTATATAGAGAACTTTCCAGTACGTGGAGAAGTAGTTCATCTAGAAGAAGCCCTACAAACTATCTTAGCTCAACGTGACTATATGCCTGCGGTTAAAATTCTGCTAGGTGAAATGTTGAGTGCGACTGCATTACTTGCAAGTACACTAAAAATCAAAGGCCGTATCAGCTTGCAAATCCAGGCTAGCGGTACCTTCAAATGGGCGATGGCTGAATGTAACCATTTAGGAGAGGTTCGTGCTTTAGCCGACTATGAAACCGACCCTCGCTTTGTTGAAGCAACAGACAGCAGTACAGTTCTTGGCGCTTTAGTTAATCCGGTTTTATTTATTAATATTGAACCGGAATTTGGCGAACGTTATCAAGGGATCGTGCCGCTTGATCAAGTGACTTTAGCAGGTTGCTTGATGCAATATTATGATTTGTCTGCACAAATTCCAACTCGTATTGTGTTGGCAAGTACAGATAAACGTTCTGGTGGTTTACTGATTCAACTCTTACCACGTCATGATGAAGAAGAGCAAAACTTGGTTGATGAAGATTTATGGCCACGTTTGACAATGTTGACCGAAACATTAAAAGCTGAAGAGCTTACCAATTTAGATGCAAATGAAATCTTATATCGTTTATATAACGAAGAAGAAGTTCGTTTACCAGAAATTGAAGCATTAAAATTTGGCTGTACATGTTCAAAAGAACGCTGTGCAAATGCCCTGATTCAAATTGGTGTAGACGCTGTTCATGAAACCTTAGAACAGCAGAACCCGATTCGTATGGACTGTCAGTTCTGTAATACGCAATATACCTTTACCGCTGAAGAAGCTTTAGCGTTATTTGGTGAACATTTAAGTTAATATTTTAACTTTATAAAAAGGCGGTTATACCGCCTTTTTTATTTAGCTGTATTTTTTGATGATAATTTTCAACATGTTAATTTAAATAGGATAATATAAGACTACTTTATAGCCTAATAAATAAGATGCCTAAATACCATGAATTATTTTGATTATTTTCTCTTTATTTTTAGTGTAGTTATCATGATTGCGACCCCTGGCCCTGTCATGATTTTAGTTGCAAGCGCTGGACTTAAAGGAGGCTATAAAAAAGCACTGGAAACCATTTTTGGTACAAACCTAGCATCCCTTGTTTTAATTTTTATTTCAGTACTGGTTTTAAAAGGAGTACTAAGTGTTAATGATAGTTACCTCAATATCATTCGTATTTTAGGCTGCTTATATATTGGTTATTTAGGTTTTAGTATTCTCAAAGAAGTGATTCAGGCCCCTCATCCAGAAGCGATACAAACAGTTTCAGCACAAAATGGCGGCTTTAAAAAAGGTTTTCTTGTTGGTATTTCAAACCCAAAAGATATTATCTTTTTCTCGGCTTTCTTTCCGCAATTCGTCTCTATTACTCCTCAATTAAATTTAAGTTTAACCCTACTTACGCTGACATGGATCGTTTTAGACTTCCTCACCCTATCTTTGGTTTATATCTTTTTCCGCCGCCTTTCTAACAGTCATTTATATCCAAAAATATTGGGTCTATGTGGTTTATTACTTTTACTGATTGCCCTTTACGGCTTGTATCAGAGCTTTATCTAATTCATTAGAGGTATGGTCTAATTTGTCTATGCCTCTTCCTATTAATTTAATTTCGTAATAGAACAACTCTTATACAATCTAGCTTATTGAAAACTCTAAAAATCGTTTCATAATGAAATAAACAACACCATCGTGATAAAACATTATGGCAAAAAATTATTATGAAGAATTAGGGGTTACACGCAAAGCCTCTGCTGATGAAATTAAAAAAGCTTATCGAAAATTAGCCCGTAAATATCATCCCGACATCAGCAAAGAAAAAGATGCAGAAGAAAAAATGCAGGCCATTAATGTTGCCTACGACACATTAAGCAATGCGGATAAAAAAGCCGAATATGACCAAATGTTAGATCATCCTCAAGGTTTTAATAACTTTGGTCAAGGTGCTGCACAAGGTGGTTTTGATGGAACACAGTTTTATCGTCAAGGTTTTACAGGCGGTGAACAAGCAGACTTTAGCGGTTTTGAAGATTTATTTGGACGCTTTGGTGCAGGCTTTGGCGGTGGCCAACAACAATATCAAAGACAACAACGTAGTTATCGCGGTGAAGATCAACATGCCAGCATAGAGGTTGATCTTGATATTGCCTATCATGGTTCAACCCAGCAAATTACTCTGCAAATTCCAACCATGAATGCTTATGGTGAGCCTGAAGTTCAACGTAAAACTTTACAGGTAAAAATACCAAAAGGCATGAAAGAAGGTCAGCAAATCCGCTTAAGTGGGCAAGGCCAAAGTGGGATTAATGGTGGTGCCAACGGCGATCTTTATATTGAAATCCAGTATAAAGATACAGATCGTGTTCATGTCGAAGGCAGTGACGTATATCTGACTGTAGATGTAGCTCCATGGGAAGCAGCATTAGGCCAAGGTATTGAAGTAAAAACACCAGCAGGATCTTTACATGTAAATTTACCTAAAAATGCAAAACAAGGACAACAGCTACGTTTAAAAGACAAAGGGATACCAAATAAAACGCCAGGGCATCTGTATTTAATTTTAAATATTGTATTCCCGCCTGCAAATTCTGAAAAAGAAAAAGAAGCGTATCAGCAACTGGCAGAAGCATTTGCTTCATTCGAACCTCGTTCATCTCATTAGGGAGCAAGATCATGACAACCATTCACTATCGAGAAATTGTATATGACGGCCATACCTTTAGTGCAGAGGTCGTTGATGAACAATCGACTTTTGATTTACAACAATTTGCCCAAGCTTGCGGCCAAAGTCCTGACTGGATTCTTCAGCTCATTGAATATGATATTTTATCAGTCGAGAACACACCTGAAGCACACCAGTTTATGGGCGAAGATGTCGCACGTGCACGTAAAGCGTATCGTCTACAACGTGACTTTGACGCAAGTTTGGCGGCAGTTGCTGTGATGTTAGATTTGATTGATGAAGTGCAACAACTTAGAAAACAGTTGAAGCATTTTCATTAGATTAGATAGTCACGACGGAGTCCTACTGGCACTCCCTATCTATTTCATCAGTTAATTACGTTACTTTTGTTTTGGCAAAAGTAACCAAAACCATTGTCATCCACAAAACCTGTTCACTACTTTCATTTAAAATATTACTTTGCAAAAACAATAATTTTTAAATTATGGGCAGGTTGTGGATGACGCTTAGCTCAAGCAAATTTGGAAAAAATTCAATAAAAATTGAAGAATTATTTCAACCGAGTAATCTTTTCCACTTCCTTCAAAGTCTGCTTAATCGGTTCATATTCCAAAAACCAGAACAAATTCATCCGATCCTGACGATGTTGTTGAGCCAATAAATCAATCACACTTTTTTCACCGCGCCCTACCAAATGTTGTCGATAGAAGTAATAAAGCAAGAAAATCGTACTTAGCAGCATGACACCCAGCATAATCCAGAAACCTACTGGTGACTTAAGCCCTGGAATAAACTCAAAGTTCATTCCATAAATACCCGTTAAAAGAGTAAGCGGTGCAAATACGGCAGTAATAATGGCAAGAATACGCATATTCTCATTGGTCTGGTTTGCAATTGCTGAGAAGTGCAAATCAATCGCTGACTGAATAGCGCTACGTAAACGTAAAGTATGTTTTTGAATACGTTCGACATGACTCATTAAATCATTCAAACGAACTAACAGAAGATCTTGAGAATTATGTGTCTTCTCACCAATAACATGATGATAGTTTTCTACAATTTCATCTCGAAACTCTTGTAAGGTTTCGATTTGCTCTTCGCATAAATTTTCAACCTGCTGAAAGGCCATGTTTTCATGAAACAGCTGATGCCATTGTTTAAAACGGCGATTACCTTGCAGCAATTGCTGTTGCCAATGCTCGACCCTTCTAGTCAAAGGTGAACGGATATCAAGGTAGCCATCCACCATACTATTAAGCAGTCGTAAACATAAATCTACAGGTGAATTAGGCAGCTTACGGGTTTTGTTTTGTTCTTCCAAAGTTTTACATAAAATATTTTCGAGACGTTGAATATAGTTTTCAATCGACTTATTGCCCTGCTCACGAACACTAATCAGAACTTTAGGAGTAAAAATAAAGCTAATCGGCGTGGTTGCTAGGCCAAATACACTCTCATGGGATTCCCCATTTTTAATTTCATCATCAGGTGTAACGAGCTTTCTAAAAATAAGCAGGTCATATTCTTCAAGCGTATCAAATGCACAAGGGTGCTCAATATTCGCAATATCTCGCATATGAAATTCATTAATAACCACACCTGAAAGCTGCTGAATCTTTTGTTGCCATTCTTCGTTATGGTTCACCACATCAGCTCTGACACTATCAATCCAGAAAAACTCCAGAATGTGTTCATTATGCTGTTCACGGCTTAAAAAGACATAACCGTCAGCTTGATGGCGATAAAAGTAATAAACCTGCATACCACAATGATCTGTTTTTGTATTACTTGCATCATGCCATAAAAAAGTCCGCATCAAGCGGACTTTTTCATGTCACTAGAACAATTATGCTTGTTCAATGTCTTTCATAGTCAATTTGATACGACCACGATTATCAACATCAGCAACTTGTACTTTCACTTCCTGACCTTCTTTAAGAACATCAGTTACGTTCGCAATACGTTCATTTGAAATTTGCGAAATATGAAGAAGACCATCAGTACCTGGCATGATATTTACAAACGCACCGAATTCTACGATACGGATTACTTTACCGTCATAGATCTTACCTGGTTCAACTTCAGCAGTAATTGCTTGAATCTTAGCAATTGCAGCTTTAGCAGCAGCTTTAGTTTCACCAAATACGCGAACTGTACCGTTGTCTTCGATATCAATTGCAGCTTTAGTTTCTTCAGTAATTTGACGGATAGTTGCGCCGCCTTTACCAATAACATCACGGATCTTGTCTGGGTTAATGTTAATCACTTCAAACGTCGGTGCATGAGCACTGATTTCAGCACGAGCACGTGAAATGACTTTATTCATTTCGTTTAGGATGTGCATACGACCAGCAAATGCTTGGTTTAATGCAACTTCCATGATTTCTTCAGTAATACCTTCAATCTTGATGTCCATTTGAAGCGCAGTAATACCGTTTGCAGAACCTGCTACTTTAAAGTCCATATCACCTAAGTGATCTTCATCACCCAAGATGTCAGAAAGTACTGCGAAACGCTCGCCTTCTTTCACTAAGCCCATTGCGATACCCGCAACTGGTGCTTTAAGCGGAACACCTGCATCCATAAGTGATAATGAAGCACCACATACAGAAGCCATTGAAGATGAACCGTTAGATTCAGTAATGTCAGATACAATACGAATTACATACGGGAAGCGGTCAGCAGCAGGAAGAACTGCTTGAACACCACGACGTGCTAAACGACCGTGACCAATTTCACGACGCTTAGGACCAGATTCACGGCCTGTTTCACCTACAGAGTATGCAGGGAAGTTATAGTGCAACATGAAGTTGTCAGTTTTAGTACCAGCAAGGGTATCAACCATTAACGCATCACGAGTATTACCCAAAGTTGTTGTTACTAACGCTTGAGTTTCACCACGTGTAAATAAGGCAGAACCGTGTGCACGATCTAATACGCCAACTTGAACGTCGATAGCACGAACAGTTTTAGTATCACGACCATCAATACGTGGCTTACCTGACAAGATGTTGTCACGTACTGTACGGTATTTAAGGTCTTCGAATAATTCGTTTACTTCATCAGCAATACCAGTTTCGTCATTTTCTGGAACGAACTGAGCTACAGCTTCTGCATAAAGTGCATCAAGTGCTGCGTAACGATCTTGTTTAACCGCAATTGTATATGCTTCAGAAATTTTAGCTTCGAAAGCTGCTTTTAATTGCTCAAGAAGAGCTTCGTTTTTAGTTGGAGCAACCCAAGTTGACTCAACAGCACCAGCAGCGGCAGCAAATTCTTTAATCGCTTGAATTGCAATTTGCATTTCGTCATGACCGAAAAGAACAGCACCCAGCATTTGGTCTTCTGAAAGTTCTTTCGCTTCAGATTCAACCATCAATACAGCAGATTCTGTACCTGCAACCACAAGGTCAAGGTCACTTTCTTTCAACTGTTCGAAGTTCGGGTTAAGAACATATTCACCGTTGATTAAACCAACACGTGCACCACCAATTGGACCACGGAAAGGAGTACCAGCAATAGACAATGCTGCTGATGTACCAAGCATTGCTGCAATGTCAGCATCCATAGTTTTGTCAGAAGAAACAACAGTTGCTGTTACTTGGATCTCATTGAAGTAACCTTCTGGGAACAACGGACGAATTGGACGGTCAATAAGACGTGAAATTAAAGTTTCAGCTTCAGAAGCACGACCTTCACGCTTACCGTAACCACCAGGGATACGACCAGCTGCATATTGTTTTTCTTGATAGTTCACTGTTAACGGGAAGAAGTCTTGACCCGCTTTTGCTTTAGGTTGAGCAACAACTGCAACTAAAACAGTTACGCCACCCATAGTGATTAAAACTGTGTTTGCTTGACGTGCAACGCGACCCGTTTCTAAAACGACTTGATGTTGACCGAATTGGAATTCTTTACGAACGATATTAAACATTGACATGTATTGTATTTTCCTAATTTTATTCTAGTGAGACCCCTAAGGTTTGGCATTCAGACTACACCGATTGGTAGATAAATGACAAAGCTTAGAAGCCATCACACTAGATCAATTATTTAAAATAAGTTAAACGCAAAGAAGGAGCGCACAAGCGCCCCTTCTAAAAATCACTTAACCTAACATTAAGTGAAACTCTCTTTTCAGCGATAAAGCATTGCGACATGCGAAATAGCGAAAACAAAGTGAAAATCGAATTAACGACGTAAACCTAAAGCACCGATCAAAGCAGTGTAACGACCGTGGTCTTTACCATTTAAGTAGTCGAGCAATTTACGACGTTGGTTAACCATACGGATCAAACCACGACGGCTGTGGTGGTCGTGTTTGTGAGCTTTGAAGTGACCTTGTAAATCATTGATTTGAGCAGTCAATAAAGCTACTTGTACTTCTGGTGAACCAGTGTCATTTTCAGCGCGAGCAAATTTAGCAATGATCTCTGCGCGGTCTGCATTAGTTAAAGCCATTCGATTTCTCCGAGATGCTTAAAAAAGTAAACGATATGAATCAGTTGAGGCAACTGACTGCCGTGCATCACTACAGCAAGTCGCCTATTTTAAGGTATCTATAGGTGGATTGCAAAATAGTTTTCAGTAACTTGTCATTTTAGACACTGACATGAAGACCTTAACCCTGCACACTAGCCTCGAATAAAAAGAAAGAAGCGCGAGGGACGTGTGAAAATTTTTTCAACCAACACTTGTCCAGTACCGGACAATATTGAGCAAGTCATTCGGCAAAAAGATGAAGTTGCTGCTGAACAGGGTGGAATGAGTGATCACCAGATTCAAAAAATCTGGAAAAGTATAGAAGCACTATATAAAACCGGAAACTATCCACTCATTACCTTTTGCTTACGCAGACAAGGTAAAATTTTACTCAATCGAAGCATTGGATATGCTCAAGGGAACTCTCCAGCAGGCCTTCAAGAAAATGCCCTGATTGCAACACCTGATACACCTGTTTGCCTATTTTCAGCATCAAAGATGATCACAGCCATGTTGATTCATCTATTAGATGAAAAAGGCGAAATCAATTTGCTTGATCCCGTGAGCTATTATGTTCCTGAATATGGGGTAAATGGTAAGCGTCGTGCAACGATCTTTCATTTATTAGCACATCGTGGCGGCATTCCTTATATTGATGGCGATGTCACACCAGATTTATTATTTGATAAAGACGAAATTTTAAAACGTTTATATGCTGCCCGACCTGTGTCTCCTGCTGGTAATCACCTTGCCTATCATGCTGTTACGGCAGGTTATATTTTAGGAGAAGTTATTGAACGGGTGACTGGGCAGGATTTACGTGAGTTTGTACATCAAACTATCGAAAAACCAATGGGGATGCCTTATTTCAATTATGGCTTAAAACCAGAATACCGTTCAGAAGTCGCCTTAAACTGTGCAACAGGTCTGCACCCTAGCCTTGGTACCGATCACTACCTGAATCATGTGTTAGGTGGCGGTTTACAACTTGCAGTTGATGTGACTAACGATAGTCGTTTTATGGACACCATTTGCCCAGCTGGAAACATCTATACCAGTGCAGAACAAGCCGGCCGCTTCTTTGAAATGCTTTTAAGTGGAGGAAGCTACGGCGGTCAGCAAATCTTTAGTGAGAAAACAATTTTCAGAGCAACACTGCCAACTACAGGCGTTAACATTGACCGTACTTTGTTAATTCCAATGCGCTATGCTTTAGGACCAATGTTAGGTAGCAATCCTGTAGGTCTTTTTGGCCCAATGACGGGGCAAGCTTTTGGTCATTTAGGATTCTCCAACATTTTATGCTGGGCTGACCCTGAAAGAGATATCAGTGTTTCCCTATTAACAACTGGTAAATCTGTAGTGGGTACTCACCTACCTGCTTTAGCTAAAGTGCTCTATCAAATCTCAACCCAATGTCCACGTATACCGAGAGATCAACGCCGTTCATTATTTGGTAGTGATTCTCATGAAACTGACTTAGTGTAGAAACAAATAAAAAACCCAAGCATTTCTGCTTGGGTTTTTTGCGCTGTAGTTTTTGTTTATCGTGTTATTGCTGTTTTTATTGTCGTTGGTGAGATGCTAGTCACATCCTTCTTGTTGTTTTAACTCACTTCCGATGTTTTTGTTTCTATTTCCTTATGTGATGTATTGTGACATATCCAATTATGAAGAAAAGTAGTATTTTTCTTATCATCATGTAAGTGAAAACGTACAGGTCTGTATAATATTTGGTAAATAGCCATTTTTACCTTTAACGTACAGTTCTGTATAACATATAACTTAACAATTCACAGGAAAAATGCCTGTTTTGAAATCATATTATAGATAAATATATTGATATTATTGATTTAAATCTTTAGACAAAAACAGAGTGAAGATAGTGTTAAAAACGAAATGTTCGAATGCTTTTTGAAACATGGTGAAAAGTAGAATATAAAAAAGCCCTGTAGTCTCTCCCAAAACTACAAGGCTTAGCGGCTGTAAGTTTCCTCTTTATACACCTACTTCATTGTAAGTTCGCAGTCTCTCGACTTAAGTTATTATTATTGTGCGATTTTGCCCGACATTCCGTGCCAAGCTCGTTGTGCGTTTATAATCTCAAAAACACGGGGTGTACTCTAGCAGCAAATATCTCGAATCTATGTAAGCTTTTTCTTACAAGGGTAAAAATATTAAGTTTGTCTTAACGAACTAACCGATTAACTTTTTGAACTAAACCGCTTTTTCGTGTAGTACGAACTGTAAAGGACTGTAGTAAAGCTTCGGGATGAACCAAAAGACTGACTACTTTTTTAGCACGTGTAATCGCAGTGTAAATAAGCTCTTGGCTTAATAAATTCTTTGCGGCTTGATCTAAAACGACAGCAGTATGTGTAAATTCAGACCCTTGCGATTTATGAATCGTTAAGGCAAATGCACTCTGAATACTTTTAGGCAATCGATTTGCAGCGACCCATTTATTCAAACTTGGAAAATATACTTCAAACTGCTGTGGCTGAGTTCTATGTTCAAAACACAAACCAATGTCACCATTTGAAATACCGAGCTGATAGTCGTTATAAGTCATCATGACCGGACGACCGACATACCATCCCCCTGCCGTCACTATTGAAAGTTGCTGTTGCAACCAACGCTGTGCATATTGGTTTAACTGCTGCAATCCAAACGGACCATGACGAACCGCGGTTAAAATCCGGTAGTCATCAAATGCTTTTACTACGTTTTGGACCTGTTCAATCGAGCGTTCTTCTTTTAAATAATTTTTTAGACTCTGTACATACCCTTGGAAACCGAGCATTAGCTTTTGATAATAGAGATCTAGGTCTAATAGATTCCCTTCTGGTAAATATTCAAGCTGAACAACATCAGGCATATCTCTTTGTAGAAGTATAGGTTTTAATTCTGAAGCTTGAACAATATCAATTTCAAACTGCTGCAAAACCTCTACATGGTCTTGTTGATAGCTTTGTGCCTGAATAAATTTGGCCACTTGTCCAATCAACGCACCTTCAGCAAAACGACGACTGGTTTGTAATTGTACTCGGTTATCAGCCAACGCCTGTATTTGTTGCAAATCTGCAAGAACAGCTCCGACATCGACAGAAGCGAGCTGATTTGCATCTCCTAATAAAATAATTCGACAAGACTCAGGCACTGCTTCGAATAGAAGAGTAGCCAGATTTAAATCCAGCATGGAAGCTTCATCGACGACAATCACGTCATAAGGCAAAGGCTGTTTTTGATTAAACCGTGGTGTCTGGCTATGTCCCATCCCCAACAAACGGTGAATCGTTTGTGTTCCCTGATTTCTGAGCTCTTCACTAACTAATCCGGACTCAAACAATTTAGGATCGTTAAATGAGTTCTGTAAAGCCTCTTGCATTCGCTGTGCTGCTTTACCTGTTGGAGCAGCCATCGCCACACGAATATGAGGGATGGCTTGGCTAAGTACAGCAATAATACGAGCCAGCGTATACGTCTTCCCTGTCCCCGGCCCACCCGTAATAATACTCAAACTTTGCCGAGCAACCATTTGTAAAGCTGCCTGTTGATGAGGATCGGTAAGCAGGTCTAAATAGTCATCACAAGAGACTGGTTGAATTAATTGTTGCTTTAATCGACAAATTTGTTCTGCGAGTCGTTGCTCTAGGTGCCAATATCGGTATAATGCCAACCCCTGCTCATCGTAGACGCACGGCGCAACTTTTAAGGTTGCTTGATCGGCAGATATAGCAAGCTGACCAAGTGCTGCAATTTGCTCTGAACTGATATCAATACAGCTATCGCCTTGTAAGCTCGCTTCAATAAGCTGCTGCAAGTAAGAAGTGGCTTCTGGTACTTGCGATTGTTCAGTAAATGGAGCCTGATTTAAGAAGTTACTCCACGTTGTTAACCAACTTAAATCGGCTTGTTCAGGGCTGTTTAGATTGTCCACACACTTATCCACCTAGTTTTCCACACGCTTGTCCACATGGTTATAGACAGGCTTATCCACATGTCAAGTATTTGTTAATCTTCAATTTACGCTTTTTATCAGCATTTTTCATGCTATTTTATCCTCAGCAAAATACCCCAAAATGGCATCAAGACGAAGGATAAACTCGACGCTAGGTTGCCAGTAATAATACCCCTGCTCCGCTTCACCATTCATACCACGTAAATAAAGATAAGTTGCCCCACCTAAGTGTTGCTCAATCTGGTAATCCTGCATTTTGACTTGCAAATAGCGATGTAACGCAACGAGATATAAACCTGCTTGTAGCCAGTAACTTGCCAAAGACATGCTTTGAGCAATGTTATCACTACGATAATCTGCAAGATCATCACCTAAGTAATTACTTTTATAATCGGCAATGTGGTAACGCTGCCCATCAAAATAAACCAAATCGATAGAACCATTGAGGTAACGTGCTGAGCGAGCCTCAAGTAATTCCGGCATATTCAACCCATACTCAGCGAAGAGTTGCTGAATACGTGTCATTGCTAAAACTCGATCTGACAGTGCCAAATAAAAAGGAAACTCTGACAAATACTGTTCTTGTTGAAGTTGATTGAGTCTGAAACCTTGATAAAGCGGTGTTCGCAAAATATCTTTTAGCCAGTCTGCAACTGACTGGTAAAGCAGATTCTCAGCGTCCTCTTGCTCAGGGAAGCTCTCGTTATATTTATTAAGTAAATCTTGCCAAAGGCCACTATAGTCATTTTTAAAACGCCGACGTATTTCTATGACCCAGTCATCTGAACATTGAAAATCAATATGTTCAAATATTTCATGCAAGAAATTACCGGCAAGCGTTCCTCGCGGAAAGTTACTCTTTATCCAGTCAATTGGCTGAGCCCTGCTTGCTTCAGCAGTGTTAATTAAGTCTAACTCATCTTCTGCCAATACAGCATCATTGCTCTGGCTGGCCAATAAATCCGTGCCAGCCTTATGTTTTAAATGCTGTGCCAAGTAACTGAAACTGGTTTTCCCTCTCGAATAAAAACGTTGTTCAGGGAATCGTTGTGCTTGTATTTCAATAACACTGGTTTGCTTGGTTAAATGAATTGCTTGTGGAATCTGTTCCAAAACCATTTCATCCTTACAGCAACGGTGCTGAAAAGGTTCAGTTCTATTTTTCCAAAAAGCGAGACCTGATACTGACTTACCATCAAGATCTTGTAGAACAGCATAGACGCGGTGGCTTGCTCGCGTTAAAGCGACATACCAAAGTCGATTCTGTTCAGCGAGCGCTCGTTCTTCATGTTGCTTAAGTTCTATTTCATTTAAATAAGTTTTGTCAGCAATCGCAACGACACGTTGAGTCAAAGTCTGGTTTGAGGCCGGTTTGACAATATCTTGGGTCGAAAAATTGAGTGTTTTATTATTTTCTCGAAAGGGCTTATCTGCACCTAATAAAAATACAATCTTAAATTCCAGCCCTTTTGACTGGTGAATTGTCATGAGCTGAACACCAGCTTCACTCGATAATTTACGTTCTAACTCCCAATCACGGTCAAGAGGAGAACGCAACTGTTTGAGATACCAGTGATAAAGGTTCTGAGCACCTGAGTATTTCTCACTGTGCTGACTCAAGATTTCAGTTAAATGACGCAAGTTCACCACAACCCGTTCATTATCTTTACTTTGAGCTGCAACCAAATTTTGCCATATATCAAACTGGATGAGGCATTGTTGCCATGCCACTAAAAAGCCTTGAGCGGACCACAACTCTCTAATCGTGTCAAAACCAGTCATAAACTGGCTTAACCCTTCGGCTGTCTGCTCAAGCTGCAAGAGTTGTTTTAAATCCATGGCAAATAGACGGCTAATTAAAGCTCGCTTCACTTTTGCCTCATCGTAAGGATGAAGTATAGCGGTCAACAAAGCACCCACATCTTGAGCAATCGAGCAATCGAAAACACTTCGTTTTGATGGCCTGTTAACTCGTATTCCTAAACGCTCTAGCTCAAATTGAACTTTATCCAGCCCATCATGATTACGAGACAATACCGCAATATCGTCTTCATTTAAGGTTTGAGTCTGAGCATCTTTTTGAAAATATAGTTGTCCGGCATGTGACTGGTTAAGTAGATCTCGAATCTTCCATGCAACTTGCTGAGCCTCTGTTTCTTTATCTTTGAGCATTAACCAGCGCAAAGGGTAAGGATTATGATTGTTCTGCTCAATCAGTACAGGATGAGGTCGAGTGCCCGCTCGAATTGGGTCATATTGAACCTCTTCACCAAAGTCGATTTGTCGTTGAAATAAGGCGTCAACCACATCAACCAGATCAGCAACGGAACGATGGTTATGAATTAACTTATATTCGCGGCCATGTTTGGCTTGAATATCTTTATAGGCATTTAAGAAGGTGAGCATATCCCCACCACGGAAGCCGTAAATCGCCTGTTTACGGTCCCCCACCATAATCATGCAGCCTTTTTGGTAGCGCTCTGGATGGCGCCAAATACTCGCCAACATGTCGTCTTGATCTTGGTTGGTATCCTGAAATTCATCGACCAAAATTAAGGGATAACGCGCTTGAACAAATACAGCAAAACGTTGCCCCTGCTCACCTTTTAAAGCTTCTGAAAGTGTACGAATTTGCTGAGAAAAAGTAGTTTCACCTTTATTTTGCAAAACCTGTGGTAAACGTTTTTTAACCTCTACACATAAATAAGCTTTTAAATAAATATGAAGCTGGTCGAACTGCTCGGCGTAGTTTTTCAGCATACCAAACAGCTTCTGAATTTGCTGAATACAAGGATGCTGATAGAAACCATCTGAAATTTCAGCAGGGCATTTTTTGAAAACTTTTTGATCGGCAAGTTGACCTAAAAACTTAAAAATAAGTTCTCTTTGTGCGGCTAATGACCAGTCAAAAACTAAAATAATGTCGCTTTGCTTTAGAACTTGTAGTAGCTGCGGTAAACATTCACTAAATAGTTTATTAAATGCCCCATTTCTAAATACTGTTCCGCTCACATGTTTATAGTGCTCGCCATCAAGCAAGTAATATGCTTCTAAAAGGCTGATATCAATTTCTGTCGCTAATTGTTTGAGCTGAGCAAGCTGTTCAAATTGAATGGTTGGTTTTTCGGGAAGCTTAAAATGAGCCGAACTAAAATTCAGTGAGTCTTCAACGAGTTTGACAAAACTGTCGACACTCTTAAGCTCACCTGCCAAATACAACGCATCAATCACAGTCTGAGGTTGAGACTGTATCCATTCACGCAGTACATCATGGATCAGTTGCCGACTATAAATTTTAGCATCATCGGTGATTTGAGCACGTTCAATTTTGCCACTCTCAAAGGCAAACTCACGTAATAGTTTTTGGCTAAAGCTATCGAGTGTTCCGACAAATAGTTCGTCTAACTGATCTATAACCAATTTCAAACGTTCACACGCATAGGCAATACGCGTCGCAAAATGCTTTAGAATATGCTGGAGTAATAAATCAGGTTCTTGCTCTGCCTGCGTAAGTAATTCTTGTTCTGTAAAACTACGCTTGGCATCTAAATAACGGTACGTTTCAACCAAACGTGCACGAATACGGCTTTTTAACTCAGCAGCAGCAGCACGGGTAAACGTGGTCGCAATGACTTGTCTAGGCAAGTATTTTTCAAGAAAGATACGGACCATCAAACTTGATAAGGTATAGGTTTTTCCTGTACCTGCCGAAGCTTCAATTAAGTGTAAGCCACTAAATTCAATATCAATAATAGGTTGATAAGACACCTGTACTCTTGAGTTCATGTCTTACTCCGAATGTTGAAATTGAAAAACCGGATGATACAGATCATACGCAAACTCATCACAAGCATGTTGAAGCAAAGCTTGCGCATCTTGTTCTTGTAAAATAAAGCTCCAGTCTCGATGCAACTTGCAAGCTTCATTTTGAGTCATATCCATTGTGGTAAATGACCCTGTCTCATTCCAGTATTTTAACAGCTCAGTGTAGCTCTTCTCATCCAGTTTTGCTTTTTCTGTCTGATTTGTTGTTTCCCACTGATATGCTTTGGCTTTTTCTAATGGCTTTAATAATAAGGCTGCTGGTAGAACCAATGGTTGTTGCTGTGCATGACGCCAGATTTTAAACCATGGCTGTAAATATTGCCGAGCTTGCTCAGAACTTACACCACTACAAATCACAGTTTGATCGCTAAAAACCACAATACGGCGCTTTTCAGCTCCTGCACTTCCCTCATTTAAGTAAGCTAACCAAAGTAGGTGTTCCAACCAGACTTTGGCTCGTCTTTTTGCCCGAGCGCTTGAAGGTTCCATACTCACCCAATCCCGAGTTTCAGACTTTGGAACCGTAATATTCATATGAAGTTGTTTAGCAATTCGCCAAATACGCTGAGTTGTTTGTGTCACTGCTGGTGCATAATGGTGAAGGCGTTCAAGCAAACATTCTTGCTCAAACACACCTTGTTGCCATGCGCTATATTTGACTTTACCTACAGGCAGCTGATCAATTAATACTTCAGGTTGTGCGTGCTGGTCAGATTGTTGTAAAAAATGTCGAATCGCATAACGCCCTAAACCATCTAATAATAACGGTTCATTTTGGTCGAGCACTCCGACACTTCCTAAGTTTTCTACCCCTAAAGTTTTCAAATATAAACGTGCAGGGAACGTCACATCCTGTATCCACTGCTGGCTCTCTAAAACCAGCATGTCAGGCGCTTGTAGCGGATAGGTCGTATTTGCCCAAGGTTGGCGACTTCCTGAAACTTGCTGAATTTGTGAAGCGACCTTAAACCAGTGATCTTGGTAGCGAATAACACTTTTTTCGACAGTAAAACCTTTCGGGTCAAAGGGCTGTAAATCATGTAAGTGATAGAGTTGTTTTAACTGTGATGGAATCTCAATTCCTTCAACAACTACATTTTCAGGTACATCGTTTTCAGCTTTCACAATCAAGGCAAGATGTTCACGGAACTCTTGAAGAATACTGGAGGGTTCGCGCACCTCGCCATCGTTCACATCAAAGCCGTTATAAAACAGCCATAAATTTTCTTGGGCTAATAATAAAGCATCTAAAAAAGCACCTTGATCATCTTCAAGTCGAGAGCGGTCGCCTAACTGTTGGCGCAGTGCATCCATCAAATCAAATGGAACGTGTGTATCACGGTTTGGAAATTGTCCTGCATCAAGATTTAGCATCACCATTAAACGATAAGGTAACGGTCGAATATGTCCAATTTGAGCAAAGGTAATCTGCCCTGTCGGTTCAGCTTGCGCACTTTGGCTTTCTAAAGTCCGTTGAATTTCTTCAATAATATAAGGCAGAGGCAAGGTAATTTTGCGCAAAGTTCCTGTTTCTGTCTCGGCGTAATAACTTGCGAGTGTCAACATCCGTTCTTGTTTTTTAACAATTTCCCGCACAGCCTTTAAAGCTGCAACACCGACCTGCTCAAACTCAACAATATCTTTGCCTAGCACTTGGAGCCAATATTCAACCGTATAGACTTTTCCTTGTTCATGCAGAGTCAGCCAATCACGGCGCTCATTTAAATCTTGATAAATCTGAATAAGTGTACCAATCAGCTCGAAATCGCTCGGTTGAACTTTGGCATAACTCAACACCTGATTAAACGTCGCATGTACAGGCACGGCAATGCCAAGAGCCAATCGCTCTAAGGCAAATTTAAAGCTATATCGATAATCATCATCACCGTCACACAAACTGCGCTTGAGATGCTCTGCATCAAGCCCTCGTTTAAAGCCCGCATCGGCAAGTAAATTTAAAATTCGCTCGACCTGAACATACTCAAGTTCGTAACGTTGCTGGGTCGCATGCAAGCTTAACCAATCAGCAAAATCATCAAAGCTAAAACGGCCCTGCATCAGTTGAATACGCCCAATTACGGCACGCCAAGCATTAAGTGCATCAAGTGATGCAACACCTGCAATTTTCACTGGCAAATGTACACCTTGCTCAGTGGCAGTAGCGGGAAATACACTTCGAATTAAAGGCTCTATATCAGCCAAATTAGGAACTAGAACTAAAATATCGTTTGGACGGCGCGGCTGTTCATGCGGTTTAGCCAACCAACCAATCAATTGCTCTTTTAGTACTTCAAGCTGACGTAAAGTCGAATGACAAACATGAATCTGAATAGAGTCATCGTCTGGAGCGAGTTCATATTGCTTAGCTTGCGGTTCTACCAAATGCAAAATATCTGACTGAACTTTACCGAGTAAACTTTCTGGGAAATCATCTACAAAAGCATCAACCCACTTACCTTCCTCACCTGTAGATAAATTCGATAATAAAGAAAAGTGGTCGCGGGCTTGTTTACCCAATCTGGTTAAAAGCGGATGTCTAGACTCACGCGCTTCAGCATTAAAATTGAGTGTGAATTTATTAAAGAAATCGCTAATTTCAGCATCAGTAGCCTTTGGATTTTTCGCAATAAAACGCTCTTTTACCCCTAAGTCATAACGCTGTTTCCAGAGTGGATCGACACTATCGGCCCAATATTCTTGTGAAGGGTTATAGTGCAAAATCAAGACATCAATATATTGACCTAAACGGCGTAAGAACTGTAACTGACTTGGCGGCAAATCTAATAACGTAAAGATCACCACTTGATTAGGTAATCTTGAAATAGCACGCTTACCACGGTCTGGATGATCTAACTCTTGCCAAAACAACGCGTCAATTTGCTGCATCTGCACAAAATCATCATGAAAATGTTGCTGCCACAACCAACGCTGCCAACGCTCTAGCTCCTCAGTTTGATGTAATGCAAAAGCAGTCACTTCTTCATCTTTCTGCACAATATATTTTTCAATATCGAGTGCTCGGCCCTGTCCCCAAGCAGACAACCAGTTTTCCGGACAGGTACAACTATTTTCACAACCACGCTGGCACTGTCCACGATAAATCATATAGTTGCTAAATAGATCGGCAACCTGCTCAGCGACCCAATACAGCATTTTTTGTTTTTTTAATTGTTTATCTATGCCTTGTTCGAGTCGATCTGCACTGTCATAAATACGCTGAACAATAGAATGTAAAGGATGCGACGTATCGATGCTCATCGTGTCAGGTTGAATAAATTCGTGTAGAGCCTGATGCACCCGCCATTTAAAAATCAAACGCGGGATGTTCGCTTTACGGACCTGTTCTTTATGCGCAGTTAAAACTTGCTGATAGGCAAACCATTGGAAACCTCGTACCCGTTGGTGAAACTGGTAATTGGCACTCATGCCTTGCTGTTCTGCAAGTTTTTGTATCAGCCACTGCTCGACCGCAGGACTTGGAACAATAAAATGTTGGGTTTTCAAAACCTGTAATGGATGCGTTGAAGCTTGAGATGTAGACGCCAATACACCTTGCAACAACAGATCAATACGTTGACTTTGAATAACATGGATCCCCATTTATTTCATTTCCTGCTTGCATAATTTATGCACAAAATCATAAACATTCATTACTATACAACTGAATCTGACTATGTCACGTTGGTTTAAACACAGCATAATTTAACTCAAGGTGTCACTTACACTTGGTTTGAATGACGCCATCAAGAACTTATACAGGTAGACATTATGAAAATTGACAAGATTCCTGACTATATTGATCCTAGCCTAAATCTGGAACAAATTCGCGATGAGTGCCATGATCTCATCAAAAAAAGAGCTTACGTCTCAGCCGGAGCGGCAATTGTACCGATTCCTTTTTTTGACGTGGCGGTAGATTTGGGAATTTTGTCGCACCTGATTCCAGATATCAATTCCCGTTTTGGTTTAGCACCTGAGCACGTGAGCGTTTACGACCCAAAAACTAAAACTATTCATTGGGATGAGTTACGTAAACGCGGTTTTGAATTTTCAGGTTTTGTAGTCGCACGTACTACCGTTAAAAAAACATTTAACGGCTTTTTAGGCAAAATCGTAACAAAACAGGTGACTAAATTTATACCGCTAGGCGGACAAATTGTAGCAGCAAGTTTAGGCTATTTCATGATGAAAAAAATAGCAGAAACTCATCTGAATGACAGTTATAACCTTGCAAAACGTATTCAGCAAAAAAGCCGTGGCACTATTGTAAATTAATGTTTGCCTTGTAGCTGAGAGCTTAGTCTGCTCTCAGCTGTTTTAAAATGGCCTTCAATACTTCCAGACGTGCCGTATATTTATCATCAGTTGCAACGATATACCAAGGTGCATATTCAGTACTGGTTCGCTCAAACATATCGGCTGCTGCCTTTAAATAATCATCCCACTTATCACGATTACGCCAATCTTCTGCGGTAATTTTAAAACGTTTATGCGGTGTTTCTTCTCTGGCCTTAAAACGCTGCTCTTGCTCATCTTTACTAATCGCTAGCCAAATTTTTACTACAATCGTTTGACTATCAAATAAATCTTTTTCAAAGCGGTTTATTTCATCATAGGCACGCTGCCATTCTAAAGGTGAAGCAAAACCTTCGACACGTTCAACAAGCACACGCCCATACCAAGTCCGATCAAAAATCGTGATTTTTTCAGCTTCATTAATGCGGTTCCAAAAGCGCCATAAGTAAGGATGTCGTGCTTCAAAGCGTTCAGGTGCACCAATACAATGAATATCATATTCACGTGGGTCTAAGTTTTTAACGATTCGCTTAATGGCCCCACCTTTACCGGCTGCATCCATGCCTTCAAAAGCAATCACGACATTACGTTTATCAAAACGCATGACATCGGCAATTTTCTTACTCAGCTTATCCAGCTCTTTTTTATATTCAGCTTTTTCAAGTGGTTCATTAGAAGGTTTTAATAAACTCTCTGGAATTTTAGCTTGCTGCCATTTTCCTTTAACTTCAGTTTCATGCTCTGGAAGTTGACGCATGTGTTGTAAAAGGTATTGAGCAAAAAATTGATCACGCTGCTTTTCATCTTCGCCATCAATAATGTACCAATCATCGGTAAAACGACGGCGTAACTTTTGCAAAGTGTCATATTGTTTTTTATTACGCCAGTCTAGACCATGCAGCTTATGCCAGTGTTGCTCTGACGGATCTATTTTATCTAAACGTTTTTGCAGCGATTTCCATGATAGATCGAACCAGACTTTAACCACATCGACATAGTTATTTTTTAAATCTTGTTCAAATGCCCGCATATTTTCAACATATTCATCAAAGCGAGAATCATCTAAAGGCTCGGAAACATGCGTTGCGGTGACGAGCAAATCACTATACCAATTGCCAAACATCACCACGATTTGACCTTCAGTCGGAATAAACTCCGAGTAAGATTGCCAAAATGCTTCTGTGTCTGTCAGCACACGTGGCGCGTCTGCTTTGACTCGTAAATATCGTGGATCTAGCCACTCACGAAGCTGCTTAACGGCCTCGCCTTTTCCAGCCAGTTCAATACCACTCATTAATATCAGTGTGCTTTTAGCGTTGGGTTTGCCCCGACTTTCTTTTAACGCATATTGTGCTTCAATCAAATCGACTGAAAGCTGTTCTTCATCACGAATCTCAAATTTTGGTTGTTGTTCACTCATAGTCCACGGCTCTAATCTTTTATTGTTTAATTTCGATGATCTTTAACTTATGCGGTTAAATGATGAATTGCTATACAAATTATGTCATTGCGACAAAATTCTGTTTAAAAATTGACGCATGAATCATTTTTTTTACATCTACTCGCCATAGTACAAGGTTACAATGCCTTTTATGATTTTTTGCAAATAGCCCAATATTAGAGCCTTAAATGTCTAAACTCGCTGCTTTTGATGATCTTTTACAACAATATAAAACATTTAATTATCACGATAATCCTGTGCTTGTCCAACGTTTGCAAGATGTACAAACATGGCTAAAAGAGCGGATGAAAGATACGCATCACGACTTTTTTAATTTGCCAGCGCACAAGCTCATGTCAGAGTATTTTTTAAATCGTTTATATGGCGGTCCAGAGTTTGATGCTTTAGCAGCTCAAATTGAACGCCTATTGAAATATGCGCATAAAGCCGAAAAAGTCTTACCTGAAAATGCAATTAAAACAGGCACTAAATCGGTAAGTTTAGCTGTACTTGCAACTCAACTTGATGAGCAAGTAGCAATGCAACTTCTTGAGGACTATCCGGCAGATACCGTACTCACTGATGAGATTATGCGTTTAACCTTAATCAAGCTGGATCAGGCCGAAGCTCGTTATCAACAACTTGCTCTTCTTGACGATTTAGGTGCAGCACTCGATAAATACATGCGCTCATTTATGATGTTTACTGCTTTTAAAATGTGTAAAGGTATTGCCCAAAAATATCACTTCGAATTGATGTATGATTTCATTCAAGATGGTTTTAGTGCGATGAAACCGTTAAAATCAGCCGAGACCTTTATCAAGACTTTTACTGAAAAAGAACGCCAGATTATTGAAAATGTACATTCAGGGCATCCGAATCCGTTTAGAGTGTGATAAGGTCGGCACATAGAAAAACTCAACCTCACGAAGTTGAGATTTTATTCATTATATTTGCATGATGATGCCTGTAAAAATAGACAAAATCTGTCATCATGCAGAACTTATTCCGTTTCACTTGAGTTTGAGTCTAGGAGAGACAATATGTCTAACGAAAACCAAAAGCCAACATCTCCAACTGAGCAGGCACAAAGTTCAGACAAAGTTAGCCCATTCCTAAGCTCACCTTTACCTCAAGGTACTCCTCAAGGGCAACAACAAACTTTACAGCAAACCTTAACAGACACACCTGTGAATGGTTCTGTACCTAAATACAATTTACCTCGTGGTGCTGGTAATACTGGCAACGTTGGTGAAACCACACACTTTGGTTACTCAACTGTTAGAACTGAAGATAAAGCACAAAAAGTTGCAGAAGTTTTCCATTCAGTTGCAAGCAAATATGACTTGATGAATGACTTGATGTCATTTGGTATTCACCGTTTGTGGAAGCGTTTTGCAATTAACATGTCTGGTGTTCGCCGTGGTCAACACGTGTTAGACATTGCTGGCGGTACAGGCGACTTAGCAAAAGTATTTAGCCGTGAAGTTGGTCCGCAAGGTCATGTTGTACTTTCAGACATTAACGAATCTATGCTCAATGTTGGCCGTGACCGTCTAATTGATGCAGGCTGTACCAATGTTGACTTCGTTCTTGCCAATGCAGAAACTTTAGAGCCTTTTGCAGACAACAGCTTTGACCTTGTAACCATTAGCTTTGGTTTACGTAACGTGACAGATAAAGACGCAGCACTTGCATCTATGTTCCGTGTGTTAAAACCAGGCGGCCGTTTACTGATTCTTGAATTTTCTAAACCTGTATTTGAGCCATTCTCGAAACTTTATGACCTCTATTCATTCACCGCTTTACCGATCATGGGTAAATTGGTTGCGAATGACTCAGAAAGCTATAAGTATTTGGCTGAATCAATCCGTATGCACCCAGACCAACGTACTTTAAAAGGTATGATGGAAAATGCTGGCTTCCAGAACTGTGACTATCACAACCTTACTGCAGGTATCGTTGCTGTTCACCGTGGCTTCAAACTGTAAGGGATAACGATATGTGGTCGATTCTGGCACTCGGTGCAGTCGAACGTATCATTCATCATCTGATAGATCTGGATGCGGTTACTCGCATTCAGCTTAATCAGTTACAGGGCAAAATGTTGCGTGTTGTGATTGATAGCCCGCAGCTTTCTGTCGATGTGTTCTTTGACCAAGAAAAAGTACGTCTTGAACCTACCGTAACAGGTCATAGTGAAAAGCCTTCTATTTTTGAACAGCGTCCTTTTGATGCCCAATTAAAAATTTCTGAAGCAACCGCAACTTTGCATGTTAAAGATGTCGTTGAACTGATTAAATTATTGATCAGCGATCCAGACCAGATTGGCAATATCCCATTGCAAGGTGATTACCACCTCCTACAGGATATTCAAAAGATTATGCAGCAAGCTGAACCTGATTTAGCTGCGCATTTATCAAGATGGGTCGGTCCTCAACTCGCTCATGAAATTGGCAAGATTCAACTTGCACCAAAACATTTAAAACGCTCGGTGCAAAGTCATCTATTTTTCGCAGAAGACGCATTAAAAGAAGATAGCGGTCTATTTGCCCCTCGTTGGGAAATGGACGACTTAACTCAAGCAACTCGCAAGCTTAATCAAGACATTGACCGTCTTGAAGCAAGATTGCAGCAACTCAATGCACAACTACAACCCTCTCAAGACTAGGTAAGACTGTATATGATTCCGCACGTTTCACGTTTACTCGAACTTTGGCGTATTGCAGCGCACTATAGACTCGATACGTTGTTCCCTGCGGATGAATTACCAGTTAAAGCTCAGCATGCATTAAATATTATTAAAATGCATCCAGCTGCATGGTCGAGTCGTGAACGTAAAAATCCTTTAAAGCTCAAAGAAGCATTAGAAGATATGGGACCACTTGCAATCAAGCTTGGTCAATTACTGTCTACTCGCCGTGACCTAATTCCACCTGAGGTACTCGCTCAACTGGTTTTACTTCAAGATCAAGTAAAACCTTTTGATGGAGATGTTGCCAAACAACGTATTCAAGATTCTTTAAAAGCTGACATTAATACACTGTTTGCTCGCTTTGATGACCAGCCATTAGCTGCTGCATCAATTGCCCAAGTGCATACTGCTGCATTGCATGATGGTCGCGAAGTCGTTGTTAAAGTGACTCGCCCTGATATTCGCAATCAAATTTTACAAGATTTTGAAATTCTGGCATGGCTAGGAAATACGTTAGAAAGCCGCCTTGAAGCTGCTCGTGCGTTGCATCTCACCGAAATTATTCAAGACTACCGCCAGATCATTTTAAATGAACTGGACTTGAGTATTGAGGCTGATAACACCCGTCGTATGCGCCATTACTTTACTGGCTCAACCATGATGTATGTGCCAGAAGTCTACATGGACACCAAAGATGTCATGGTGGCTGAGCGCATTACAGGCGTGCCTATTTCAGACACGGTAACCTTTGACCGTTTAGGCATGGATCGCGCACAACTTGCAGAAAAAGGGTTAACTATTTTCTTTACGCAAGTATTCCGCGATAACTTTTTCCATGCAGACATGCACCCTGGTAACGTCTTTGTAGAAACCATTAATCCAAGCAATCCACGCTTTATTGCGCTGGACTGTGCGATTATGGGTGAGCTTTCTAAGCACGACCAGATGACAGTTGCCCGTATGTTGCTTGCTGTCATGAACAGCAACTTTATGCAGCTCATTCAAATTGTGCATCAAGCTGGCTGGATTCCACCGGGTACAGACCAAGATGCTTTAGCACGTGAAATGCGCCGTACTGTTGGGCCAATGGTATCTAAACCAATGGACCAGCTTGATTTTGCGGGTATCTTAATTCAAGTGATGGACATTGCTCGTCGCTTCCATCTTGAGATTCCGCCACAGCTCATGCTGCTACTCAAAACTTTAGTGCATGTAGAAGGCCTAGGGACTGACCTTTACCCGCAACTCGACATCTGGAAATTGGCAAAACCAATTTTGACGGAATGGGTCAAATCCAACATGAACCCAGTCAAAAATGTAAAAGAACTCGGCCAGCAATTACCTGACCTGCTTTTAGGCGCTCAAGATTTCCCAAGCTTAATTATTGATAGCTTAAATGGTTTAAAAAATCAGTCAGCTTGGCAAGACCGCCAGTTACGCGAAATTCAGCAACTTCGTTTGCAAATGGAACATCAGCAACGCCGTAGTTGGATGTTCGGCAGTACTATGCTGATTTTGCTGACTATTGCAATTATTAGCCCTTGGTTTGTTTCGATTATTCTAATTGTGCTGAGTAGCTTATTAGCGCTTTGGCGTATATTGAAATAAGTTCAAAATCCCTTGCCAATGCAAGGGATTTTTTTATGGAAAAAATTTAATTTTCAAAAAATTTATAGATCAGCTATTCGTTCATTGCTAAATTGAAGCTATAAATGCTTCAAAAGAACAAACAATGAAAACACCTCATTTTGCCATTATCGGTGCAGGTACAGCAGGTTTAGCCACTGCTATTTTGCTTGCCCGCCAAGGCAATAACGTTACTATTTTTGAACAAGTTGATGAGTTATCTCCGGTAGGTGCCGGTTTATTACTACAACCTGCGGGCTTAGCTGTATTTGAACACTTAGGTATGCTCGAAAAAGCCTTAACATTAGGCGCAAGAGTAACAGGCCTAGAAGGACAACTTCCGGACAAGCGCCTTTTAGTTAATAGTCATTATCACGAAGCATCAGCAAACCTCTATGGTCTAGGTATACACCGAGCCACTTTGTGTCATGTACTCACTCAAAAGCTTAGCGAGTATTCAAGCCAGATCACTTGGCATATGAACCATTCTGTTGAAAGTTTTGAAGAACATAATGATGAAGTTCGGATATTCGGCAGTCATCAAAACCAAAAGTTTGATGCTTGCTTTGATAGCCTACTCATTGCCAACGGTGCACGTAGCCAGTTACGCCCTAAAGCATGGGTAAAGGTTGACAAAGCTTATCCTTGGGGTGCGGCATGGAGTATCGTACCTGAGTGCCAAGTTCTCGATTCTGAAATTCTGCATCAATTTTATGATCGCTCGAAAATTATGATGGGAATTCTTCCTACAGGAGCGATTCCAACTGAACCTCAACAGCGCCTTTCAAGTGTTTTTTGGAGTCTACCTACACCACAACTACAAAGCTTTTTACAAGATGAGCAGGCTAAACAAGCTTGGTTAAAGCAAGTCTCAGAACGTTGGCCCAAAGTTGCAGAATGGCTGAAAGAAATTTTGTATAACAGTCAAACTCAGCCTAAATGGCTATCTGCAAACTACCGCGATGTGGTCCTGACTCAATTTGGTCAGGGTCGAGTTGGAGTAATTGGAGATGCAGCTCATGCGATGAGTCCACAGTTAGGTCAAGGTGCAAATATGGCATTATTGGATGCTTGGGCTTTCTCTCAATCATTACAACATGCTCAAAAGAACCAGAGTATTGATTGGTCCCTGCTCTGGCAGCACTACCACCAGCTTCGCCGTTCATCCACCCAGTTTTATCAATTTCTTAGTCGCTTATTAACACCACTTTATCAATCTGATCATTGGTGGGCTGGAGGTTTAAGAGATCTAGTTTTTCCGTGGATGTATCAAATCCCTTATTTTCGAAAAGAAATGGCAATTACGATTTCAGGCTTAAAGACTGGTCCATTCCAGCAACTTGATTATGATCAGGTAGCTCAAACGCCTAAAGAAAACAGTGCATTTCATTTAGAAAGCGAATCTCTGTCTGACTATTAACCCCACCAAATAATAGTGAGTAACACATGAAAATCAGCCATCTTGATCATCTTGTTTTAACTGTCTCGAATATTGAAACCACCTGTCATTTCTATCAAACCGTATTGGGGTTTGAGGTCATCACGTTTAAAGGTAATAGAAAGGCCCTAAAGTTTGGAAATCAAAAAATAAATTTACACCAGCAAGGCAATGAGTTTGAACCCAAGGCATTACAGCCGACTCCTGGATCTGCCGATTTGTGTTTTATTTCTGACACTCCCATTTCAGAAGTAGTTGCGTACCTTAATCAATTAAATATTCAAATTGAAGAAGGTCCGATTGAACGTACTGGTGCAATGCATCCTATTCTTTCAGTTTATATTCGTGATCCAGATCAAAATTTGATTGAGATTTCAAATATTCTAATGACTCAGCCATCTGAATAAGGCACTTATGAGTAAAAAGTACAAGCTACTCATTACGCTGACAAAGACAAAAAGGACAAAGAATTTTTCCGCAAAGCGACGTTGATGCCGTACACTATACAAGCTATTTTTAGCATCTGATTGAAATCAATTTATAGTTCATATTTCTTTGGTGATTCCTCATGAATAACACGCAATGGCTCGATGAAGTAAAATTTAACGAACAAGGTCTTATCCCTGCCATTGCTCAACATCATCAAACCGGACGTATTTTGATGGTGGCGTGGATGAACCGTGAATCACTTGCGCTCACAGCAGAAAAAAATCAGGCGGTGTATTTCTCTCGCTCTCGCCAAAAACTTTGGCACAAGGGTGAAGAATCAGGTCATTTCCAAACGGTTTATGAAATTCGTCTGGACTGCGACGGCGATGTAATCATATTACAAGTTGAGCAACACGGCGGTATTGCATGCCATACAGGTCGTGAGTCTTGTTTCTACCGTAAACTTACCCCACAGGGCTGGGAAATTGTCGATGCACAATTAAAAGACCCTACTGCAATTTATGGCGATAAAGCCAAAACTGAAAGCCACGATCATGATCACACGACAGAACAAGTGGATGTACTTGCTCACTTAGGGCAATTAATGCAAGAGCGTAAACAAGCAGAAGCGGATACGTCATATGTTGCAAGCCTCTACAAAAAGGGCATCAATAAAATCTTGGAAAAAGTCGGTGAAGAAAGCGTAGAAACCATTATTGCTGCGAAAGACTACGCTGCTCAAAATACAGAAAGTAATTTAAATGACTTGATTTATGAAACTGCCGATTTGTGGTTCCATAGCATTGTCATGTTGGGTTATTTCGATCTTAATCCACAACTTATTATTGACGAATTAGCTCGTCGTCAGGGTTTATCTGGTTTAGTTGAAAAAGCTAACCGCAACAAGGTTTAAAATCACTCAGTGTCGAATATCGAAAAACCTAAAGCCACCTATGAGCAAGCAATTGCCATAGATAACGCACGTCTTGGGCAATCATTTAAAGTGATTGCCTATGCGGGTACAGGTAAAACTACTACCTTACAAATGATTAGTGATGCCATGCCTGAACGGCGCGGTATGTATCTAGCATTTAACAAGGCAATTGCAGGCGAAGCACAAAACAAATTTCATCGTAATGTAGATTGTCGTACTTTTCACTCCCTCGCTTTTCGCAGTGTGCCACGAGGTGTGACTGATAAATTACGCTTACCTCGCTTAAGCCCAAGCTTTATTGCAAAAGAATATCGACTACAACCTATAACTTTGCGACGCATGATGGGTGGACGTTATGAAAAATACGTCTTAATGCCAAGTCGCCTCGCAAGTCTTGTCGCCAATGCTGTCAGCTATTTTTGCTCGACCAGCTCGCAATACCCTGCTCCTCGACATATTCAGGCACCAAACTGGTTACATCCA
Source organism: Acinetobacter sp. 809848 (assembly GCF_000581275.1). Lineage (NCBI taxonomy): Bacteria > Pseudomonadati > Pseudomonadota > Gammaproteobacteria > Moraxellales > Moraxellaceae > Acinetobacter > Acinetobacter sp. 809848. Next base: position 14,455 of record NZ_JEXG01000008.1, on the reverse strand, counting down.
GACGATATTACCGAGTTACAAACTCATCTTTACCCTGCTGTTGAACGCCGCTGGTTAGAGTCGATCGACCCAAATCATCAGGCAGGAATTGGTCACGATATTTACCTCAAACTTTGGGCATTGTCTGAACCGAACATTCCAGCCGATTATGTACTATTTGATGAAGCACAAGATGCCGATCCTTTAATGTTGGGCATTTTGCTTCGTCAAAAAAATACTCAGGTTATCTATGTTGGCGATGCACATCAGCAAATCTACGCGTGGCGTGGTGCAATTAATGCCATGCAGCAATTACCATTGCCAGAGTCTCGCCTCACCACTTCTTTTCGTTTTGGTGAAACGATTGCAGATGTTGCCAATGCATTGCTGGGCGGCTTAAATGAAACTGTTCCTCTGCTTGGTAATCCAAACCAGAAATCAAGTGTTGTAAATAAACCACACACTAAAATGCGTGATGCGATTTTGTGCCGTACCAATGCTCGTGCAATGGAACTTTTATTAGCTGGTTTAGTTCACGGCGATAAAGTAAGTTTGCAGGCTGACCATCAAAAACTAAACCGTTTTGTAGATGCTGCAAGCCTCTTAAAGCAAGGAAAACGGGTTACTGATGTACCTGAATTAGCATGGTTTAATTCATGGCATGATGTTCATGAATACTGTGAAACTAATGAAGGTAGTGATATTAAGCCATTGGTTAAACTTGTCGATGACCACGGTACCGACCCACTAAAAAAAGCGCTTGCAAAGATTACACCACTTGAGCAAGCTGATTATGTCATCTCTACAGCCCACAAAGCGAAAGGCTTAGAATGGAACCGCGTTCATATTGAAGATGACTATCAATTTAAAATTAATGGGTTAGAACACAAGATTACCGATGAAGAATTAAGATTACTGTACGTTGCCTGTACTCGTGCTAAAGTAAGTCTAAATATCCATCATCTTTATGATCTGATACAACAATTAAAACTAAGGGCGCCTTTAAGTCTTCGTCAGTCGGTTGGTTGAAGCGCTCATATTTAGGTGAGCCTATGAAACTTGAATCTGTCCAATTTAAACATATTGCTCTGTTTCACGACCTTAAAATACACTTTCACTATGAAAAACAGCCAATCACCTTAATTTTAGGTGAACAGGCAACTGGTAAAAGTATGTTGCTCAAACATACTTACCATGCTTTAACTTGGTTCCCTGCTCGCCTTAAAGATTTGCGCAGTCCCGGTATTGTCATGCCTGATCAAGACATTACTCAGTCACGTCTACAATCAAAAATTGAAGTGACTATTCAAGTTCCTTCAGAAATTGGTCATCTGCCAGAAAGTACCTCTGCTCAGCAGGTAGATTCTTCGCTGTGTAGCTGGAAGCTTTTTAAAACCTTAAATGCAAGTGGGATTGGAGTGAGCCAAGTTGAAACTCAGCAACTTGACCAAACCATGGCTCTTTATCAACAAGTCATAAAAAAAGATCCATTACAAGGACTTCCCTTAATCGCTTACTACCCAGCCGAGCGATTTGTAAATGATATTAATCTGCTTAATAAAAATTTACCTGGCATTACTCAAGCCATTTCAGCCTATGATATTAGCCCACTACCGTTTACAACTTTTACACGCTTTTTTGAATGGCTACGAGAAATCAGTGATATTGAAAATGCTCAAGCTGCATATCTAGTACAACGGATTAGATCTAAACAGTCAGATCAGCAAGATCAAACAGAATTATTAAATGAGCTCCAAAAAGAGTTATCAGGGCAACCTAAACAGCTCACTTCACCCAATCTCTACGCCCTCAAGAATGCATTAAGTATAGTTTTACCTGAGCTTAAAGATATCTATTTACAATATCAGCCTCGGTTGCAACTTATGGTTGATTATGAAGGTCAAACCTTACCTTTTCAGCAGCTTTCAAATACAACCAAAACTTGGATTGCTTTAGTAGGCGATATAGCCCGCAGACTCTGTTTACTCAATCCATTAAGTTTAAACCCTTGCCTTGAAGGAGACGGCATTTTACTCATTGACCAGATTGATGCACAGCTCGACTCAACACATTGCTCCGAGATCTTAAATCGACTTCATCAAGCATTCCCACGCCTACAAATTATTGCAACAGGAAGTCGTGAAGAGTTACTCGAACATGCTTCAACCTATCAATGTCTAAAATTAGAGCACGGTAAAGTTAGCCATCTTGATTTAAACACCACCAAACAACAGCTTGAACATATCTACACCTTACTTCAAAGAAGCGAACCTTTAATACCATCTATGGAAGCACAGCCTTTGAGTTTAATAGACCCAACACCAGCACCGATTGAAGTTTTATTTCAGCAGATTCAGGGTTTAAATGAACAACAAAAAAATGAATTATTAAGGATGATTCATGCGGGAGACGCACCGGAAGAAAGCCCTTCGGTTTGAGTTTTATAATCAAAAAAAACCACACTCACAAAATATATGGTGGAGTACGGTTTTTTAGGCATTAAAATAACTAGATGTTGTTACTACATGTAATAACATCAGATTTTCAATGCTTTTTTAGTGTACAATAAATTTCATTTTGCGTTTTTATTCTTCAAGTTGCGCAATACAACTTGTTTCTCGCTTTATTTTCTAATTTGGTTGGGTTTTCGGAATAATAAGCTTTGGAACTCTCTTTGAATTCCTATCTATTCTGAAATTAAAATTTCACCTTTAGGTTTCGACCTAAATCACATATGGATACGAGTGTGCTACCGATAATTATCTTATTACCGTTAATATTAGGCACCACCCTTGTTTCATTGCTTCAACGGTTCTCGCGTGGAGTAACGGCTTTAGGGGCAATTGGAGTCAGTTTAACCAGTTTTGGTTTATTACTGACTCAAGCTAAAACTGTGCTTGGTGGTGCAAGCATTCAACAAAGCTGGGATTGGCTACCTCAATTAGGGATCAATCTGAGCTTTAGACTTGATGCTCTTGGTTTATTATTTTCTCTTCTTATTACCGGTATCGGTACACTCATTTATATATACGCCTATTATTATTTAGGCCCTAAAAACTCATTAAGTAAACTCTATACTTTACTCATGCTGTTTATGGCAGCAATGCTGGGAATTTCGCTCTCTAATAATCTTATTATTTTATTAGTCTTTTGGGAGCTCACCAGTATTTCATCTTTCTTGTTAGTGGGTTATTGGAGTCACTATGAAGCTGCTCAACGTGGCTCTCGGATGGCACTCACCATTACAGGAATGGGCGGTTTAGCGATGCTAGGTGGATTTGTTCTATTAGGACAAATCACCGGAACCTATGAAATTAGCGAAATCATGGGCATGAAAGATGTTATCCAAGCCCACGCTCTTTTTATTCCAATGTTATTGCTTATTTTGCTTGGCGCATTTACGAAGAGTGCTCAGTTTCCCTTTCATTTTTGGTTACCTAACGCAATGGCGGCACCCACACCAGTGTCTGCTTACCTACACTCTGCGACCATGGTAAAAGCGGGGATTTTTCTACTTGCCCGCTTACTTCCAATTTTTATAGGCGCTGCGATTTATCATAATATCGTTACGTTTGTCGGCCTATTTACGCTCTGTATGGCAGCGTGTTTTGCCATTTTCAAAGAAGATTTAAAAGGACTGTTAGCCTATTCAACCATTAGTCATTTAGGGCTTATTGTTTGTTTACTCGGTATCGGTTCTCCTTTAGCGGTTGCCGCTGCTATTTTCCATATTATTAACCATGCAACATTTAAAGCAGCGCTGTTTATGCTTGCAGGGATTATTGATCATGAAACCGGCACACGTGATCTTCGAAAACTCAGTGGTATTTGGCAATTACTTCCTTTCACTGCCACACTCACCATGATTACCGCTGCCTCTATGGCAGGTGTACCACTTACCAACGGCTTTATTTCAAAAGAGATGTTCTTTACCGAGCTATTGGCAAATCTTTCAGGTTCAACAGTTATCTTTGCCAGCATCATCGCAACACTGGCTGGTATCTTCGCAGTAAGTTATTCAATTCGCTTAGTGCATGGTGTGTTCTTTGACGGCCCAATTGGTAAACAAGTTCCAAATAAAGATGCACATGAACCACCTATCGGGATGCGTGCTCCAGCCATTCTTCTTGCTGTACTCTGTATCTTGGTCGGCGTTCTGCCTTCCTTATTGGTAGAACCACTGGTCAATAGCGTAACTAGAGCAAGCATGATGCAGCCAAAATTTGCGGGTACACACCTTGCAATTTGGCATGGATTCAACGCTCCTCTTGTGATGAGTATTATTGCTTTAGTGGGCGGTACGCTGTTCTACTTTGCTTTAGCAAAAGACGGCATGATTCGTAAAATTGACCTTGACCCACGTCTAGGCAAATTACAAGGCCGTATCTTATTTGATTTATTTTTAAAACATCTGCTGCTTACAAGCCGAAAAATCAAACAAAAAACTGAAAATGGTTCATTGCAAAGTTATTTGTTCTGGATCATTGCTTTTAGCATCATCATGGTCACTATGCCTTTACTCAATCAAGGGCTGAGCACAGGTACACGTGAACTCACCCATGCTCCATGGATTGCTGTGGTTCTTTGGCTGACGTTGTTCTCAGGCTGTTGGATGATGCTCTGGTTCCACCATGAGCGCATTAAAGCAGTACTTATTAGTGGTGCAATTGGTCTAGTGGTAACGATGGTCTTCGTCACCATGTCAGCACCAGATTTAGCGCTGACTCAAATTACAGTAGACGTTGTAACGACTGTTCTTTTATTAATGAGCTTATCTTTACTTCCACAGCTCACGCCGTATGAATCTCGTCGTTCTAGACGTTTGAGAGATGCTGCCTTAGCAATTATTGGAGGTCTAGGAATTGGCTGGATTACTTGGCTGATTTTAACCCGTGATCATAATTCAATTTCTTGGTTCTTTGCCCAACAGTCTTTACCACTTGGTGGTGGCTCAAATATTGTAAATGTCATTTTAGTTGACTTCCGTGGCTTCGATACCTTCGGTGAAATTACGGTATTAGGCATTGCTGCGATTGGTGCCCTATGTTTAATGGATGGTATGCGTGTACACGGCACAACCATGACGCAAGGCCTCACCTACCGTTTTAATCCTTCTCCGCTTATGTTCCGTATTACGGCCTCTTGGGTATTACCTCTAGCGCTTGTCGTCAGTGTTTATATCTTTTTGCGAGGACATAACTATCCAGGCGGTGGTTTCATTGCAGGTCTAATCACCTCAATGGCGCTAATCATTCAATATATTGCACTAGGTCAAGATCAAGCAGAACAGCTGTTAAAAGCGAAGTCTGGCCGCCTTTACGAAGTCTGGATTGGCACAGGATTAACGATTGCAGGTCTGACTGGTATAGCAGCATGGTTCTGGTTACGTCCGTTCCTCACAAGTGCTCATGTCTATGTTGAATTACCAATTCTAGGAAAACTACATCTAGCTTCAGCTGCAAGTTTTGACTTGGGTGTTTATATCACCGTTGTAGGCGCGACAATGTTGCTCATCTCTGTATTAGGCGACTCTCGTCATTCGAGTATGTCCGGTCCTGTACCACATCGGGAGGAATCATCATGATCAGTTTAGAATTCTTACTGGCTTCTGCTATTGGTTTACTTGTTGCCACAGGTATTTATCTGATTTTACGTGCTCGTACTTTCCCTGTTGTGCTCGGATTGGCTGTAATCGGTTATGCAGTAAACCTATTTTTATTTGCTATGGGTCGATTACAAATCAGCTCACCAGCAATTTTAACTGAAACGACAAAAATAACCGATCCACTCCCTCAAGCGTTGGTGTTAACCGCCATCGTGATCGGTTTTGCAACTACAGCGTTTATTGTACAACTTGCGCTACGTAGCCGTTATGAATCAGGTAGTGATCATGTTGATGCTAAAGAAGATGCTTCTCCAACATACGACCCACGTGAGGATGAGCCGTGATGTTTGATTTTTTATCTTTTTGGCAACAACACACGCCTATTTTTAGCATTCTCATCCCAGCATTTACTGCTTTTATCTTATTACTGTTAGGCAACCCTGGGGCAGGTGCTTTAAAAGATGACTGGCGCCAACCTTGGCGTCGTGGCATTAGCCTTATCTCAGCAATTGCCGGATTAATTACCGCTATTGTTTATCTTAGTTACGCCAGCACGGGGCAAATTACTGTTTACCAATTAAGTGAATGGTCCGCGCCATTTGGTATTGTGCTTGTACTCGATCGTCTTTCAGCCTTTATGCTGGCACTGACTTACGCATTAGCAGTACCAGTTTTATGGTATGCAAGTGATAACTGGGATACGCGTGGTCGCTATTTCCATGCCATGGTACATTTTCTATTAATGGGGATTTGTGGAGCATTTCTAACAGGCGACTTATTTAACCTTTTCGTCTTTTTTGAAATCCTGTTGATGGCTTCGTATGTGTTGCTCTTACATGGACAAGGCAAACCTCGTTTTCAGCTTGGCGTTCACTATGTCATTATCAATCTTTTAGCCTCTGCCCTTTTCTTAATTGGGCTTGGTATGATTTATGGCAGTGTGGGTAGCCTCAACATGGCGGATGTCTCACGTCTTATACCGACACTTGAAGCAGATCAACACAAATTAGCAGTCGCGGGTTCCTTACTTCTCCTTGTCGTTTTCGGTATTAAAGCAGCAATGCTTCCTGTCGGTTTTTGGCTACCAAAAACCTATGCTGTTGCAAGTACGCCTGTAGCTGCAATTTTCACTATCATGACTAAAGTCGGGATCTATTCTATTTTACGTGTAAATGGAACAGTATTTGACGATGCGCTTAGTCAAGAAATCTTAAAAAGCTGGTTACTTCCTATTGGCTTAATTACTTCACTCTATGGTGTGATTGCCGCAATTGGAGCAGATCGTTTACGTCGCTTTGTGGGCTTTATGGTCCTTTCTTCAATTGGCACCTTGCTTACAGCAATTGCCATGTCTAATACGCAGGCATGGTCTGGTGCTTTATATTACTTAGTGCACAGTACATTGATCGGCGCAGCTTTTTATCTATTTTGTGGATGGATCACTTCACAACGTGGAGATTTTAAAGATCATTTAAAAGTTGCCCCAAGAATCAAACAAGAAAAAGCAGCTATGCTGACTTATTTCTTGATTGCGATGATGATGGCTGGATTACCACCTTTTAGTGGTTTTCTTGGAAAAGTATTCATTTTACAAGCGACAGTTGAAGCTAGCTATCAAGGCTGGATTATTGGTGTTGTGCTTGTTGTGAGCCTATTAAGTATTATTGCACTCACACGTGTTGGTTTTATCTTATTCTGGCGCGCATCTGCTCCAGAACAAGATCCAATCCATCCAGCTTATATTCTTTATCGTGCTTTGCCGGAACACGCACCACCACGTAACGATCAAGTCATCTATCTATTACTAGCTGGTTTAATCGCTTATGTTGTCTTTGCTGCACCAATTCAGCATTACACATTAAGCACCGCACAACAGATTCAGGATCATGCACTTTACCAACACTCTATTCTTAAAGTAGATCAAAACGGTGAAGTCATCAGTGTGCAACCATATGACCCAGCTTACTTACCAGAAACCAAGTATGGCGGTGAGGTTGAAGATCATAATGCTTATCTTGTTCCAGATATTATTTCGAAAGATACGTTCAATGGTGAACATATTTCTGAATATAAACAACGACAAATTCAGCAACAGGACAAACTCCAAACGCCTACCATTGTTGATGAAAGTCAATTGAAACCTATGGAGCCATAACAATGCAGTTAACTCATTTGCTTGAACGCTGGTTTCCACATCCATTTGTTTCGGTTCTCATCGTTTTATTTTGGTTGATGCTGGCGCATAGTCTTGATGCGAGTGATCTTTTGACTGCGATGCTTTTGGGCTTAATCATCCCTCGTTTAGTCAAACCGTTTATTACCCGCACACCGCATATTCACTGGAAACCTGCAGTTAAACTATGTTTTGTTGTTCTTTGGGATATTATTATTTCTAACTTTAAGGTCGCAAAACTTGTTTTGGGACCTACTAAAAAATTACACCCTAAATGGTATCGCGTACCTTTAGAGACAGAACATGAGCAGGTCAACACCTTACTGGCAATGATCATTACCACAACACCAGGTACGGTTTCTGCGGGTATCGATCAGGAACGCGGGGATATTCTGGTTCATGCTTTAAGCACAGATAATATCGAATCTGATATTCAAGACATCAAAGAACGTTATGAAATTCCTCTTATGGAAATTTTTGATGTGAAAAGTAAAACGGAGGCAAGTGCATGACAATCCTACCCTATGCTCTAGGTATTAGCTTGATTGCCGTTACAATCTCGATGCTACTTTGCCTTTTTAGATTGGTTATGGGCCCATCAATTGTAGACCGCCTTTTAGCGCTCGATACACTTTTCCTCAATGCAACTTGCCTCATTGTTGTGTTAGGCATTTATTGGATGACGACTTCTCTATTTGAAGGAGCACTATTGGTTGCGATGTTAGGTTTCGTATCTACAGCCGCCTTAGCACGCTACTTCACAACCGGTCATGTTATCGATTAAGGAGAGGTCAAATGCAATTTACAATGGAAATTATTGTTTCGGTCTTTCTGGTTTTTGGCGCCTTCTTCATGTTAGTTGGCTCAATCGGTATGGTCCGTTTACCCGACTTATTCATGCGCTTACATGCGCCTACCAAATCGAGTACGCTCGGCTTAGGAAGCTTTCTGATTGCTTCCATGATCTTTTTTGCTTTCCAAGGTCGGTTCGGTTTTGCCGAGCTACTCATTACCCTTTTAGCTTTCATTACCGCACCAGTTTCGGCTAATTTGATTGCTCAAGCTGCGCTACATTTACGTTTACGCTCACTGAGTGGTGAAGTACCTGAAGCCATTGAACGTCCTCTACCTTGGGATCGTTACAAAATTGGTCAGCGCTTCTCACAAAATAAGCCCCCTATGGAACCTCCTAAAGAATAAAAAAATTGAATCAATAAAAAAGCCACCCGAAGGTGGCTTTTTTATTTTGAGTTTTAATTACTCTTGGTCATCTGACTTACGTTCTGGTAAATCTTGTACCGCTTTTTCGATTAGACCAAACATATAGTTACCATATGCGTTCGTCTTATCGTAATGGAAACGTAAGCGAGGCGTAATACGAGTCTTAATGCGACGGCTCAATTCATGACGCAAGAAACCAGAAGCTTTATTTAATACATCTAAAGTTTCTTTATTTGCTGCTTCACTTTGCTCATCGCCGAGTTCACGTCCCATAACGGTGACATAAACTTCAGCATAACCCATATCCGCACTGACTTTCACCGCAGAGATGGTCACTAGACCACCTAAGCGAGGATCTTTAAGCTCTTGACGGATCAGCTCAGACAACTCACGTTGTACTGAATCCGCCATGCGCTTTAAGCGTTGGCTACCCGCCATTAAAGACTCCGTTTAATCAATTGAACATCATACACTTCGATCTTATCTTGTGGCTTGATGTCTTTATAACCTTTCACCGCAAGGCCACATTCCATACCAGCACGAACTTCATCAACAACATCTTTATAACGACGAAGAGATTCAAGCTCACCTTGGAAAATTACAACATCATCACGTAATACGCGAATCGGTTTATTACGATGTAATGTGCCTTCAAGTACCATACAGCCTGCTGCTGCACCAAACTTACTTGAGTGGAATACTTCACGTACTTCCGCAACACCCAAGATTGTTTCACGATGTTCAGGAGCAAGTTTACCGCTCATGGCATCTTTCACATCATCAATTAATTCATAGATGATGCTGTAGTAACGAATATCAATACCATCTTGGTCACTTCGTTGACGAGCAGTCGTATCGGCACGAACGTTAAAGCCTAACAATACAGCTTCTGAAGATTCAGCAAGGATTACATCAGACTCAGTAATCGCACCAACACCTGAGCTAATTACACGAACTTTTACTTCGTCAGTAGATAATTCATGTAGAGCAGCATTCAATGCTTCTAAAGTACCACGTACGTCTGTTTTCAAAACAACGTTCACTGTAGGAACATCTTTTTTGCCCATTGACGACATGATATTTTCAAGGCGCATAGCACTTTGACGATCAATACGTTTTTGACGCTCACGGTCAGCACGAGCATCGGCAACTTCACGCGCTTTCTTCTCGTCATTTACAACAAGAACTTCATCACCCGCCATTGGAGCATCTGGAAGACCCAGAATTTCTACTGGAATAGATGGTCCTGCTGATTTAATTGGCTTACCATTTTCATCAGACATTGCACGGACACGACCATAAGACGAACCTGCAAGAACAAGGTCACCAATGTTTAATGTACCGTTTTGAACAAGAATCGAAGTTACTGCACCACGGCCTTTATCTACACGCGCTTCAATAACAACACCTTGCGCAGCACCTTCAGCAGATGCTTTTAATTCCATCAATTCTGATTGAATAAGAATTAAATCAAGGAGTTCATCAATACCTTGTCCGCTGTGTGCAGAAACTTTAGCAATCGGAACATCACCACCCCATTCTTCTGGAACGATTTGTTTCGTTGTTAATTCATTTAACACACGGTCTGGATCAGCAGATTCTTTATCCATTTTGTTGATTGCAACAATAATTGGAGTACCTGCTGCACGAGCATGGTCAATTGCTTCTGCAGTTTGTGGCATTACACCATCATCTGCAGCAACAACTAATACAACGATATCCGTTGCTTTAGCACCACGTGCACGCATTGAAGTAAATGCCGCATGTCCTGGCGTATCAAGGAATGTAATAATTCCTTTGTCTGTTTCAACGTGATATGCACCAATATGCTGGGTAATACCACCTGCTTCTCCAGCCGCCACTTTCGAACGACGGATACGGTCAAGCAATGATGTTTTACCATGGTCAACGTGACCCATAATGGTAACAACTGGCGGACGAGTTGTTTGCTCACCACGAGCTTCTTCAGCTGCTTCAAGCAAGTTATCTTCCGCTTGTGTATCAGAAACTAAAACAGGGTTGTGGCCCATTTCTTCTACAACAAGTGCCGCTGTGTCTTGATCAATAGCTTGATCTTGATTAACCAATTCACCCATTTTCATAAGTGTTTTGATAACTTCACGTACTTTAATCGCCATTTTTTGAGCAAGATCGGCAACAACAATGCTTGAACCGATTTCTACATCATAAACTTGCTTTTTAACTGGCTTTTCAAATCCATGCTTATTCGCTTGGCTTGATTTTAAACCACGTTTGTTATGGTTAACAAAGCTTTGCTCTTCTTGACCACGACGGCCACCTTTCTTCCCAGCACGTGGGTTAGTGGTTGCGCCACCGCGTTTAATTTCACGGTCTTCTTGCTTAAATGAATCTTCATAAGCTTGGCCAACTAGACCTGAAGCAAGTGGAGAATCATCAATCACACGAATTGTCGTAGTAGCATCGTCATTTGAATACTTAGACGCCATTTTGCGCATTTGTTCAAGTGTACGTTGCTGAGCTTCTTCAGCCGCTTTACGACGTGCAGCTTCTTCAGTTGCTTTTAACTGAGCTGACTGCTCTTCACGAGCTCTTTTCTGTTCTGGAGTTTCAGCTGGTTTTGGTGCAGGTTTAACTGTACCACCACCGCGCTTTTTCACTACAACAGCAGCTTTTGGAGCTGTCTGTGCAGCACTATCTTGTTGATGAGCAGCACGCATCGCATCTAAAGTTGCTTTAGCTTTTTGCTCTGTTTGAAGACGCGCTTTTTGCTCGGCAGTTTCACGCGTTTGCTGTTCTACACGTGCTTTTGCTTCAGCTTCTGCACGTGCTTTTGCTTCAGCTGCAATTTGTTCAGGGTTTGGTTTAGCAAAAACCTGCTTTTTACGTACTTCTACGTTAATCGTTTTTGCTTTACCTGAAGTACTTGCAACTTTAGCGGTACTGGTTGTTTTACGTTTCAACGCAATTTTTCCTGTGTTACCACTTTCCTGACCATGAACTTTTTTCAAGTGATTGACCAAAGTATCCTGTTGTTCAGTGGTAATAATGTCGTCTGCTGTACGTTGAGGCAAACCTGCTTCACGAGCCTGTTCTAGGAGCTTCTCAACAGGACGTCCTACACTGAGAGCTAACTCTTTAATCGACTTGTCCGTCATATTTCATCTCCTAGTTAAACCATGATTCGCGAGCTTTCATGATCAATTGACCTGCTTTTTCATGACCAAGTCCTTCAATATCAGAGATATCGTCAGTAGCTTGATCTGCCAAATCGTCGACAGTAATAATACCGCGAGCGGCAAGCGAGTAAGCGATCTCAGAAGTCATGCCTTCCATAGTGAGAAGGTCTGCGCTCGGTTCTTGAATATTTTCTTGCTGTTTCAAAGCATCAGTAAGGGCTGCTTCTTTTGCACGACTTTGCAATAACTCAACCAATTCAGCATCAAGCTCAATTTCGTCAAAAGTTTCAGCAGGAACATAAGCAATCTCTTCTAAAGAAGTGAAGCCCATTTCCACCAATGCCATTGCTAAATCTTCTTCAATATCGAGACGTGATACAAACATATCAAGATATTGCTGAGCTTCATTTTGCTGACGAGCACGATACTCTTCTTCAAGCATCATGTCGAGTTTGTAGCCAGTTAAATCAGAAGCTAAACGAACGTTTTGACCTTGAGAGCCAATCGCACGAGCTAATTGATCGCTGGTTGCAAAAATAATGTCGGCACTTCTTGCATCTTCATCAAGCACGATGCCTGAAACATCAGCTGGTTCTAATGCACTAGCAATGTATTGAGCCGGATCATCAGACCAGACCACTACATCAATACGTTCACCATTTAACTCTTGTTGTACAGCTTGAATACGCGTACCACGCATACCAATACATGCACCTACAGGGTCAATACGGTGATCATTTGTTTTCACTGCAATTTTAGCACGAACGCCCGGTTGACGTGCCGCTGCTTTAATTTCAATAATTTCTTCAGAAATTTCAGGAATTTCTTTTTTCATTAAAGCAATTAACATTTCAGGCTTAGCGCGTGATAACAACAACTGAGCGCCACGACCTTCACGGTTAACATTATATAAAATAGCGTTTACACGTTGTTTTGGACGAAGAATTTCTTTTGGAATCATCTCTTCGCGTGCAAGATAAGCTTCTGCATTGTCGCCTAAGTCGATAATGAAGCCATCTTTGGTTTGTTTTTTCACTTCACCGTAAATTAACTCACCAACTTTAGACTCATATGCATCAGCAACTAAAGCACGCTCAGCTTCACGAATTTTTTGTACAATAACTTGTTTTGCAATTTGTGCAGCAATACGACCAAACTCAATAGATTCTACTTCGAGTTCACGCACGTCACCAATTGACCATTTAGCTGGATCAACGTCAGAAATTGCATCTTGGCAAGCTGGCATCTCGTGATCTTCATCTGCCACAACAGTCCATTGACGGAACGTACGGTAATCACCAGTTTTACGATCAATTTCTACACGAAGCTGAGCTTCTTCAGCATGCGTACCTTCGTAAAATCTTTTCTTCGTTGCAGCAACTAGAGCTTGTTCTAAAGCTTCGAAGATCGCTTCACGACTAACACCTTTTTCATTACTAACCGTTTCAACAACGGTAAGAATTTCGCGGCCCATAAGTCACCTACCGATTTCTTATAAAATTTAAATAAATTTAATCTTGATAGATCAAGTTTGCTTTATCGATATTGTTGCTGTCGATCACAAGCACATGCTTCCCATCAACTTCAACCTGAATTTCTTCATTTTCAAGGTCTACTGCGATAAGTTTTGCTTGAAATTTACGACGGTTTTCTACTGCTGCAATTAAACGCAAAGCAATTTGTTGTCCGATGTAGCCTTGTAACTGTTCTAGTTGAAAAAATGGACGGTCCCAACCTGGTGAAGAAACTTCTAATGAATACTCACCTGAGATTGGATCATGAACATCCAACATTGCGCCAACTTGTTGTGTTACACGCACACAATCTTGTACACCAATACCACGGCCTAGTTCTACTTCACCATCTTCATTAATTACAGGCTCAGCATCTTCACTTACCGCTTTATCGATATAAATACGCAATAATGAACGTTTACCTTGTGGGAGAAACTCGATCCCCCAAAGGTCGACACCACATGCTTCCACTGCAGGAACAATTAAGTCATGCAATGCTTGGGATTTATTTGATAATTTCATTTACTCTCGTCATTCTCGTGCGATTCAATCGGTTGTTTTAACCGACACAGACCTACTATAGTGAAGCATGACTATTTGACCAATTGATGTCGACACTACACGATAGCGATACGATAACCAATAAAAAAGGGCGTTAATCGCCCCTATTTAGCACAGAAAACAATAGTCCACTGTGCAAAAAGGCCCACCTGTCTGTGAGCCTCTTTTAAGAAACTTGGTAGCGGGAGCTGGATTTGAACCAACGACCTTCGGGTTATGAGCCCGACGAGCTACCAGACTGCTC